>NZ_JAUBPR010000237.1:0-3410 GCF_036700845.1 Microcoleus sp. S13_C5 | reverse complement strand
TGTTGACTGCTGCCTAATTTTATTCTTTGATTTTGGGGGTGGTTTTTCGTCTTCTTTATACCCCTGAACGCTTACGTTTTGCCTGAACCGTTAGGGCCGCCAACCATGTAAATATTTGGCCTAATAGTAATATTAATTTTATCGCTTGTCTCTGAGTCCCCCTCGGCTGGGACGAGAGTTTGTGTAGGATTGGTTTCAAGCGCGGAATACTCAAAGGGATAACTAACTATCCTTTCCCTCCCCATGACATCTGAACCCAGCGGCGGAATAGTTCCACAGTAATACTGTAGCAACCATCACTTTCTCGAACCACATCGTGGCGTTCGAGAGTTTTTAGTGCTTCCTGTAAACTTGTCTCATCCATCCCTGTTTCTTGACTCAGCGTGTCGAGATTCATTCCTTCTAAGTGAGGTGCTAAGGCTTTTAAAATCTCCTGTTGTCCCGATGCGCCTTGCGTTGCTTGACCCCAAACTCCTGTAAAATAGTAGCGACCTCTGCTGAAGAATTCCGGATCGTTGATGACAGTTGCTACGTCTTCTAGTGTAAACATTGGATCGCGGGGGCGTCCGATTTCAAATACTTGGTCGTTGTAGAGGCGGACTAACAGAAATCCTACCAATTGCGTGAGGTAGGGTTGGCCATGAGTTAGTTCATAAATGCGATCGAGTGCTTCTGGTTTGTAGTCGAGGAGAAAATCATCATCGGGATTGGCTAAAACTTGGCGAGTTGCACCTTGACTCAGGAAACCCACTCGGATGGGGATAATGCTAGCAAAAAAAGGATTGAAATAATCCTGGGTCATTTCATCCAAGCTGTGCAATCCGGCAAAAGCAAAGGCTACTTTAGAACTCATTTGCACCATCCCTCGCAAAAAACCGATAAAATCTTGATTGATGTTCCCAGCGTCTATCAATTCTTCTATTTTTTCAAACTCGTCTAAAGCCACGATCAATCCAGTTTCTACATTTGCTATTACTTGTTCGATGTAGCGTCCAAAAGTGAGATAGGGTAAATCGAGGAAATCGCGATCGGCAGGAGGTGCAATTTTGACTGTTTTGGCAATGGCATCGGTGATGAATATTAGCAGTTCGCCGACTCCTTGAGAGCAATCTCCTACGCGCAGCAAATTGACGTAAGCCACCTGTACTTTTGAGCCTAAGCAGTTGCTAGCATTCAACAAAATCGAAGTTTTTCCCATCCGCCGATGACCGTAGAGAGCCACAGATTGAAGCGGATTGCCTTTTACCCACAACTCCTCTAGCTGTCTGATGATGTCTTCGCGGCCGACAAATAGATTGCCTTGGACTGGATCGCCAATTATATAGGGGATAGTAACAGGTTGAGTAATCGAAATATATCCGATTTTCCCGGTCAGTTGCAGTAATATTTCTTGCCATTTTTTGGCAGTTTTAATAATTAAATTTCGTTCACATTGTGGTATAATATCTGGACGATCGAGGATAGTTTCAAGTTCACCTAATGCTCGGTTGAGGGCAAGGGAACGGGCAGAACGAGATACGCTATTCTCGACGACTTGAACATCGGCAATTACCCGCCGTAGAGAAGCAATTGCTTCCCAAGTAGTGCCACGCAGCAGAGGTGGATTTGGGGAAGCAGGCAGCTTCAGGGAAGCAATCTCGGCTAGTTCTGCTGTTTGGTGAAAATCTGTGAGAATCTGCGCTAAGGTAAACATCTCCTCTCCATAAAGCAGATCTCGCACTACAGCGAAAGCTTCTGTAGCTTTGTCTGGTTCTTGCTCGTGGAGATACCAGAAACCAGCGGCAGAGGCACGGGCAGGAGTATTTAAACGAATTTCTGTTTGAAAACGATCTTGAATTTGTTGTCGCCAAGATGCGATAATTACAAAACCTTCTACTGCTTTTGACTTGATTCCTTCACCCAGAGAAGCTGAGGCAAAACGCACCAAATCCCAATCATAAGGATATTCTGATAATTGAGCGACGCGATAGATAAGTTGTTCTTTTGGTGTCTCTGCCAATACACGATTTACAGCTTTAACAACAGGGATAAACTGAAGGGTAAACCGTAGTAATTGGTTAATGTTGTGCAATCCTGTTTTCCAATCCCGCCTCAGCCAATTAGCTATTTGAGAAGACAGGTAGGGAAGAGGAAGTAGGGTAATGTGAGGAAGTTGTCTATTTAGCTGTTGACGCTGGAGTAGGGTAAACGGTAAAGCGAAAAGCCAATTTTCAGGACGTGCGATCGCCACGCCGGACGCCACGCCGAACGCTACGCCGAACGCCATGACCCACGCCACGACCCACGCCCCACGCCACGCCACGCCGAACGCCACGCCCCACGCGACGCCGAACGGCACGCCGGACGCCACGCCGAACGCCACGCCCCACGCCACGCCGGACGCCACGCCCCGCGCCACGCCGGACGCCACGCCGAACGCCACGCCCCACGCCACGCCCCGCGCCACGCCCAAGGCCACGCCGAACGTCACGCCCAAGGCCACGCCGGACGCCACGCCCCACGCCACGCCCCACGCCACGCCCCACGCCACGCCCAAGGCCACGCCGGACGCCACGCCCAAGGCCACGCCCAAGGCCACGCCCGACGCCACGCCGAACGCCACCCCGAACCAATCGATAGAAAGGCCTATTTCCTCGAAAAGTCTACTCAAGCCTACGGGGATAACAATGATTAACATCAAGGCTTGTAGAATTAACTGACGCTGGACGGAATTTTGACGCAACCACTCCCACTTTTCTCGCCCGGTTTTGGCATCTTCTAAATTAGATTCACCACCAAAAGTAGACTCATACCACCCCACAGCTTGAGGAAAGAAAAACACCCAATATAACAATCGCAGGTAATCTAAAGGATTCCACAAAGAAAGAGGACGCTTCAGTTTGGGAGCTAAATCTAACCGAGGAACAGGGCGATGGTTTTGACTCATAAATAGGTGGGAATGAATAAACAGGACTTACGCACGGCTGGTGAGAAACCGGGTTTTTTACCGAATCTGCGATTCTCTAACGAAATATTTTCGTAAAAAACCCGGTTTCTGGGCCCCCTTGTGTAAGTCCTAGTTGATATAACCAGCATAAGTTTGATAGCACAACTGCATCAATTTCTGAGGATAGCCGCCACTTTCAGCAATTAACCCCGCAATTTCTGCCTCAGTAAAATTCACGGGCTGAGCAACAGGTGTTAACCAGGAAGCCTGGAGGCGACTAGCAATAAATTCACGGCAGATTTTTTCATCCCATTGCTTCAGATTTTCCTCAATGTAAATCCCTTGGAAAGGAGATTTTTTGTCTTGACTATCAGGAAACAGGGTATCGAGAGAGGTGCAGGCGGCGACAACTAGTACACCTCGGCGTAAATACACAGACTATTAGACAGCCAAGACTTTACCCTTATATGTCCACTTAAAAGGT
>NZ_JAUBPR010000061.1:0-37758 GCF_036700845.1 Microcoleus sp. S13_C5 | reverse complement strand
TTCACCTACAGCGCCACAGACAACAGCGGCGCCTCCAGTCCCGCTACCGCTACTGTCGCGGCCATACTTCCAACTAACAACCAACCGCCAGTTGCCAACAATGCCAACTCCAGCCTCGCGCCCAACAGCAGCCAGTTAGTCACAGGATTGGGAGGAAGCGACCCCGACGGGTCGATCGCCTCTTATACCATCAACAGCCTGCCCCCAGCAGACCAAGCCGTCCTGTTTTTAGGAGATCCAGCCAACGGTGGTGTACCAGTGACACCCGGTCAAGTCCTGACGCCAGAACAATTACAGCAACTATTTTTCTTCACGACGGGCAACTTTACAGGAACCAAATTCACCTACAGCGCCACAGACAACAGCGGTGCTATCAGTCCAGTCGCTACCGCTACTGTGGCTGGACTGATAGGGCCGACACCAACTCCAACTCCAACTGGCAACCAACCGCCAGTTGCCAACAATGCCAACTCCCGCCTCGGGCCCAACAGCAGCAGGTTAGTCACGGGATTGGGAGGCAGTGACCCCGACGGGTCGATCGTCTCTTATACCATCAACAGCCTGCCCCCAGCAGACCAAGCCGTCCTGTTTTTAGGAGATCCAGCCAACGGCGGTGTACCAGTGACACCCGGTCAAGTCCTGACGCCAGAACAATTACAGCAACTATTTTTTCAAGCCACAGGCAACTTTACAGGAGCCAAATTCACCTACAGCGCCACAGACAACAGCGGCGCCTCCAGTCCCGCTGTCGCTACGGTGGCAGCCATACTTCCAACTGACAACCAACCGCCAGTTGCCAACAATGCAAACTCTAGCCTCGGGCCCAACAGCAGCCAGTTAGTCACAGGATTGGGAGGCAGCGACCCCGACGGGTCGATCGCCTCTTACATAATCAACACCGTGCCCTCACCAGACCAAGCAGGTCTGTTTTTAGGAGATCCAGCCAACGGTGGCGGTGTAGCAGTGACACAAGGTCAAGTCCTGACTCCTGCACAGTTGCAGCAACTATTTTTCTTCACGACGGGCAACTTTACAGGAACCAAATTCACCTACAGCGCCACAGACAACAGCGGTGCCACCAGTCCCACACCCGCTACTGTGGCAGCTATCTTGCGGCCGGTTGCGCCAACTCCCACACCAACGGCGGCATCGCCGATCATCTCAAATCCGATCGCCGAAACAGATACCGACTGTTTGTGTCAGCCCATTATTGAAAAACCGGGAATTAACTTTGCGCTCCCGCCGCAACCACCTGCAGTGGGATTTGTCCGGCCTATTTCACAATTTTCAGAGGGACAAACCACCAAAGGAACCGACGGCGATGACTTCATCGTAGACACCAAAGGCAACCAAAAAATCGTCGGTTTTGAAGGCAACGACCTGCTTTTAGGTGAAGACGGCGCGGACGAAATTTACGGCAACGAAGACAATGACACGATTTTTGGGGGCATTGACACCGATATTGTTTACGGAGATGAGGGCAACGATATCGTATTTGCAGGCAAACAGAACGACTGGATTGCCGGCGACTTAGGTTCTGACACCCTGTTTGGAGATCGAGGTGCGGATACGATTCTCGGAGACACCGGGCAGAACAACTCCCAGAGTCCTGACGATGCTCGCGATTTGATTTTCGGAGGCGAGGCTGGAGACCTCATTAACGGCAACGAGGGCGACGATACCATCCATAGCGGCAAAGGTGACGATATTGCCCTTGGAGGTAAAGAAAATGACCTGATTTGGGGCGAACTCGGCTCCGATACGTTGTTTGGTGGCATCGGCTCCGACAGCTTGTTTGGGGGCATCCGCGACCAAAGGGCCAGCGACTCCCAGGGACGCGACTTGCTTTACGGAGGCTTCGGTAACGACTTCCTCAACGGCCAACAAAACAACGATACGTTGGTTGCAGGTAAAGATAACGATCGCGCTTACGGAGGTAAAGGCAATGACATCATCTACGGTCAATTAGGCTCCGATACCCTCTACGGTGGCCAAGGAGCCGATACTCTGCTCGGCGACAGTGGCAGTTCCGAGTCAATCGGGAATCTCGGCGAACAAGACTTAATCTTTGGGGACAGCGGCAACGACATCATCGGCGGCGGCCACGGTAATGATACCGTGCAAGCAGGTAAAGGCAATGATTGTGTTTGGGGTGGCAAAGATAAGGATCTGATTTGGGGCGAGCTCGGCTCTGATACCCTTGTCGGCGACAGCGGCGACGACACCATGTACGGCGGTGCTCGAAGTCGAGCTAAAGATGTGGGTGGCCAGGACTTGCTCTTTGGTGGCATCGGTGCTGATGTGCTGTTCGGCGATGAAGCTGAAGATACCATCAGTGGCGGTCAAGACAACGACTTGATTTACGGTGGCAAAGCTAATGACCTCATACACGGAGATCAGGGTGACGACTTGATTTACGGCGGTGACGGCAGCGATGAACTCTGCGGTGGCGAGGGCAACGATACCATCTATGGCGATCGTGCTGATAACCGGGGCGTCTCGGTGGGGGAAAACGACCAGCAAGACTGCATTAACGGCGGTGACGGCGATGACTTGCTCTACGGCAATGAAGGCAAAGATACGATCAACGGAGATGCTGGCAGCGATACCCTGATTGGTGGTAAAGATAACGACCTTCTCAATGGGGGCGCTGGAGATGACTGGCTGTTTGGCGACTTGGGCGAGGATACTTTAATTGGAGGTATGGGGAGCGATCGATATGTGTTGAATGGTGAGGGTGGCACTGATACTGTCATTAACTTCGAGGTAGGCGTGGATAAGTTTGTTTTGAGCGACGGGCTGAGTTTCGAGCAGTTGCAATTTAGCGCCACTCCGAACGGTACCTTGCTCCTAGTAGCAGGAACCGATCGGGTTTTAACGAATCTGGTTGGGGTTAACGGGGCGATCGGCTCCTCGGATTTCCTACCAAATCTCTCTGAGCTTTAGAATTGGCGGCGAAAGTCTCCTGTTCTGACGAACAAAACGCCACAGCAGATCAGAACTTCTGTGGCGTTCCTCACAATACTAAATCCGGGTTAGCAACTTTGTTGCACTCGGCCCTTGACATTACTCTTACAGTTGCCTTATGTCCCTCTATAAAATGCTAAAAAATAAGGGTGTATTCAAGCCGGATTTGGTATAAGATAAAATCTGTTAGCAGTGGGATTATTCATAAATCTATTATCTTTATCGGCGTGAACCAGGGTTCCTCCATTGTCATCAGTGGTGAATAAATTCTCTTTTTTTACCGCAAATACAGGCAAATAAATACACATAAACGCAGATGAATTATATTGATTTCTGTTGCATTATTCGTGATTATTGACTGGTTTTTCCGCCCAACGAGGCTACCGGATTTGGTATAACTTTGTATGTGGTTTTTCAGGTGTTCCAAGGTACACAAGGGTTGGTAGCAAAGAGTGTTTACTACGAACTCATTTTAGTGTGTGGTGCGATCGGGCTTAAGAGCCAACTAAAATTCATCACTAATTCCCCATTCCCATTCCATTGATGCACAATTCGGAAGTCAAAGATACACGGATAGCTATTTTTTCTTTTTCCCTGCTTCGCCCCAATTCCCCATGATCGATTCAAATACTTAGCTTAGGATAGCGAAATCTGCTTGCGTAAAAACAGGCGACGCGGCTGGCCGAACAGCCAACCAGTCCAATTCCAATCCACCTGTTGCAAGCGATAGCCGGCCTGATAGTACAACTGTCGCGCCGCGTGATTATTTTCCAGAACGTGGAGGTAAATCTCAGAAAATCCCCATTCTCTGGCTGTCTCCTCGCAGTTGCTGAGCAATTGTTGAGCAACCCCCTGCCGCCGATACTCCGGGTGAACAGCTAAATTCGACAAATAAGGATAGTCAGAACTGGGTATTTGCCAAGGAAAGCGAGAACGCAGAGCCATTTCTACTGTTCCTGCCATGCGCTGAGGGTGCGATTTATAATTCGGCGTTCCCTCCTCGCGCGAGACTAGCTCAGCAACCAGACAAATGTAATGTTCGGCCTTAGAACGCAGTCGATTTTTTAAATCTTCGTAAATGCCCAAACGCAACACTGGATACACCCATTCTACAAACCCCTCGCGGGAGTGAAAACTCATGGCTAAAATATCAGCTAGCTGCGTTAAGTCGTTGGGCGCAGCGACCCGGATCGAAAAACCAGAAAGTCCGGGAGTTTGTTGTTGGTGAGATGGTGAGGAAAAAAATGAAGGATTCACAATGCCAGGCCACTATATTAATTTTTTGACGCGGGTTTCTAAGCTACCATCTTAGAAAATTCACTGATGTTACACTGATCTTATAACGTAACTTATAGGCATAGTTTATTAACCAGATTAACTGAGAGAGAGGGTGACAAGACAACTAGACCGATTGCTGTACAAGGGATAGAGCGTTTAGTCTTTGGCGAAAATTCTGAGCTTTATGGGGCTCTAGGGCCATCCGTGCTAACATCTGAGCTCGCCAGAAAACTAGGGACTGGCTCCAAGCATAACCAGATAATCCGAGCCAAAAAATACTGTGATGGGGAAAATTATTAGGAGTTTTTTCCGAGCCACCGAGGTAAGCTACTAAGTGGTTAGATTGGAACTCATTCCCGGCGATAGTCGCTAACCAATAAGCGAAAGTAATCAACAAAACTAAGGCTAAAAATCCGGTGGAATCCACCCGAGTCGATTCGCGATTATAGCCTCCACTTTTACAATCTCTAAACATTATTTCGATGCCCCCTTGCGTTTGATAAAGTTCCTTAACCCGCTTTGATTTGGAAAGCGTAGTTAGTAAATACCATGGTTCTTTCACCCCTTTTCCTCGATAACGTCGTTTCCAATAAACTCCTAAGTTTAATCCATGAATAGGTGTAGATTTTTGAATGGTTACATCGGTGAATAAATGAGATTCTCCGGATTTAAATCCTTGTTTTTTTAAAGAATGACGAGGCTGGTATGAAGTCGCTAGCACTCTTTTTATGTCGAAATACGACATCTACACTCTTTGTCCTCAGCCAGTCTGCGAGCTTTGCACTACGAAACTCAGGCGTCTCCTACCACCACAACAGGATAAGGTTTTAAAATGGCCAAGACAGGACTCAACACCCGTTTTTGTTCAGCGAAAGAACTACTCCCTAACTTCGACAATAACTCCCAATATATTGGCAAAGCATGATTTTCCCAGATTATCGTGACCATGATTAGATTCGGGTCTCTCCATTGGGTTCGGTCGAGAGCAACGGCTACATAGTTTTTAGTTTTGACTCTTAATTTTGAACTGTTTCTACGTTGCGCTCTGTTAAATGTTTCCTCTCTAAATTCAGACTTTAAAGCTGCCTTGATTATAGGAAACCACAGCAACTTTGCCGAAAGCTGGGGGGGCTTAAGAAATCGCTGGAGACTTCTTAAGCGACTATTGTATTGAATCGGTTGAGGAAAGATGTTAGCCAATCTTGATAATCTGACTTGTCGATAGCTTTGAAGCATCAGAACTAAGAGTTCTAAGGCGAGTGCTTGACTCTCGCTCAAATGGATTCGTAATAACTTTTGGTATAATGTCTTGAGCATTTTTTGTGGGGTGGCTCCAAAAGCCACCTGCTTTTTTACGCCTTCTCCATTATCTCAAACAATTGCCCCGTCTGGGTTTTTCCTCGGTTTTCACCCTCTCAGCCAGATTAAATTACTTTTTTTTGTGCTTGACTTTAAGTAGTAATTGAGGTAAAGGAAAAATTTTTAGCATTTAATACTCTAGTTATGAAAAGATAAAACTCATCCCCTCATACTAGATTTGTGGATAAGCTATTTGGCCTTTAAATTGAAGCTTGATCCCTGGCTTTCGGCCGGCATCACAAGAGTTTAAGTAAACAGTAGCTTACAAATTAAATGCGCGACAGCTTAGCGGGCAAGGTATTAAAAACAATCAGAAAGGTTTTAACGTCTGGTTCCCAGAATCTTACCGCTCTCTGCTTACGGAAATACCCGATCGAATATAATTTATCCGTCAAGCGGTAGTTGAAAAACTCCACGACTGACCCTACTAACACCGGGCGCGCTGGCGCGTCGGATGTTTCCCGCCACCCCCCGACCTGGCACCCCAGCTTTCAGCAGTTCTGGGCTATCCATCGCCCGTCCCCCATCGAACCGGCCTTACCTGTTGAGCTACTGGGTACTTTTCCAAGCTCCAATTTAAATTTGGATGCCTGGAAACAGTCTACAGGGGTTTTCCCCGTCGGTTCGATACTCTGCTGCGCGCGAGCGAGACCTTCAAAACCTCGATCGAGCTGATTGACCCTGCCCAAAAACCTATACAAGCCACCGACACTCGTCGGGGACAGATCAAAATTTTAGACCCTAGTTCAAGCTCCCCGATTCATCTGTGAAGTAAATCTAAAATCTAAAATCTAAAATCTAAAATCGACTGATCGGTTTCCACAGAGTACATCCCTAGCTAAGATTAACAGATGGATGCTCGAGCTTGCGGTGTTTCGCCGCAGTAATTGGCTTGGGCGTTGGTCTGCAGGAGGCACAAAAAATTCCGATATCGGGGAAAAAGGTGCAAGTCTAACTAAAATGGTACAGCAATTGCGTCACTCCCACAGACACCTCTGTGGTCTGTGGGCAACCCCGAATATTAGTCAGGGACTGGGCGCCCGATTGTGGGCGGTATCCTGGGCTGACTGTTAAAGTTGCTGTTACTTGTGGGAAAAAACACAGGCGAAGATGTTGGTTGTCTATTGTATCTTGCAGCAGGCAGCTTTCACATACCAAATAAAAGAGTCCTAGGAGCCAGGATCAAACATAAATTTGGTAAATCTACTCATAATCAGGACGGTTATTCCTATGTATTCTGAGATATCCAGACGGCAGTTAAAATTGCCTGATTTGTGTTTGCTCTGCTGCTGCAGAAAGGTAAGGGGTTAAAGAAAATTATCGGGAGACAAGTTTATGTGAATATCATTAAATAAGAAAATTGGGGTGCACGACAGATAACTGTGGCTCAGAAGAATTCCGAATTGAAAACCCAGACATCAAAAATCAAGGTTGATGCTTGCCTCGGCACACTCACAACAACTTCATATCCACGAATTATTGTGATACCATTTTCCCAAAATAATGGCTATCTAGGCAAAATCCCAATTCTTATGTCATCAGTCATTCGCAACCGAAAATCGAAAATCGAAAATCGAAAATGGTATGACTTCAGCAATTTAAATCGGCGAATTCTTCCTTTAATCAGACTTATTAAATCGAACAGCCCCGGGGCACAGGAGAACGGTGCATGAATTCCCAAGAAAATCCTAAGCTAAAAATTCTGATCGTCGATGACGAACCGGATAACCTCGACTTGCTTTACCGCACCTTTCATCGAGACTACAAAGTGCTCAGAGCCGAATCTGGTCCCGCTGCTCTCGAAATTTTGGCAAAAGAGGGAGAAGTTGCGGTGATTATCTCCGACCAGCGAATGCCAAAAATGAGCGGTACGGAGTTTCTCAGCCTGACGGCGGCTCAGTACCCCGACGTGATCCGAATTATTTTAACTGGCTATACGGATGTTGAAGATTTAGTTGAAGCTATTAACGCTGGCAAAGTATTCAAATACGTTACTAAGCCTTGGGATGCTCAAGAGCTGATAAATCTTGTCAGTCAAGCTGTTGAGACTCACAATCTTCTGAAAACGCGCACCAATGAACTGCGCCGTGCTTTGAGCCAAGAATCGCTGCTTTATGCCGTTACCAATACTATCCGATCGGCTCCCAATTACCAGCAAATGCTGCAAAGAATTGTGGAAACTGTCGGGCAGATGTTTGAGGTGAGTTGCTGTCTGCTGCGGCCGTTCCAAGACGGCCGGGTGGCCGATGAGTGGTTCGTTTACCAGAAGGCAGAAACTAAAGGGTTGCGGGGCGATGAGGAAGCGATGCCAGGAGATGCTTCTGCTGCCGAACTCTCCCCCGATTTGCTGCCGGATTTGGTTTGGGAAACTCTGGATGTGGAGGTGATTCAAGATGCCCAAACTGACGATCGAGTTTTAAACTGGGATAATCCACAGCGACAGCAGGCTTACGAAGCTGCGAATATTCGATCGAGCTTGATCGTACCGCTGTTTTACAAAATCGAACTGATGGCTGTCTTGGCGCTGCACCAGTTCGAGGAACCGCGCCAGTGGCAAGACCATGAGGTACAGTTGGTAATTACGGTGGCAGACCAAGCCGCTTTGGCGCTTTCTCAAGCCCGGGCTTACGAACAGGTGCGGGCGCTGGCCAAGCGCGAGGCCTTAGTCAATACTATTACTACGGCAATTCGATCGAGTCTCGATCCCCAAAATATTTTTGCAGCCATTACTCAACAGCTTGGTCAAGCTTTGCAAGTTGACGGTTGTGCCCTATCTCTGTGGACAGAAGATGATGAATACGTCCAATGCGTGGGGCTATACGACACAGATAGGGATACCGTGGCTGTAGAACAGGGTTTTATTGACAATCCAGAGGTAGTTGCGAACCCTCTTGGCCCTGAGACAACTTCTGCCGATGCTGCTGGGAACACTCGCGCCTGGGTTTTTGCCCATCCTTCTTTGCCACAGTCTTTGGTGCCGATTCGGGGCAATCCGGTGTTGCTGCAAGTTATGGTATCAAAAGAGCCGGTGGCGATCGAAGATCTCGACGAACACCCCGAGTTAAATGTTACAGAACTGCAAGTTCGATCGCCAGCCCGCGCCCTGTTAGTCGTTCCCTTGCTCTCAGAAGGCAAAATCATCGGCAGCATTTCCCTGCGCCAAAATCGCAGCATCCGCCGCTGGAACCTCTCAGACATTGACCTGGCTCAAATAGTCGCAACTCAAGCGGCTCTAGCCGTGCAGCAGTCGCGCCTCTACCAGACTACCAGACAGCAGGCAGAAAGGCTTCTGGAAGCCGATCGGCTCAAAACCGAATTTTTCCAAAATATCTCCCACGAGTTCCGCACCCCTCTAACTCTAACTATCGGCCCTCTGGAATCAGCTTGCGGCCGCAAAGAAGATTTGCCCTACGAACAAGCCGTAATCGCTTTGCGTAATTCCCGGCGCCTCCTGCGCTTGGTAAATCAACTGCTGGACTTGCAGCGACTTGATGCCGGACGCATGCAGCCGAGTTTCCGCCCCTGCGATTTGGTCGGTTTCTGTTACTCTACCGCAGAGTCGTTCCGCGCCTACTGCGAGAAAAAAGGACTGCACTTAATTACCCAACTGCAAGAATGTCCTTTACTTTATTTGGATCTGGAAAGATTTGACAAAGTTATTTACAACCTGCTATCAAATGCTGTTAAATTCACCCCAGAAGGCGGAACTATCACCCTGAAAGTTGAATCGGCCGGCGCTCACTGCTTGTTGCAAGTAAAAGACACGGGGATCGGCATTCGCACCGAACAAATTCCCTATTTATTCGAGCGGTTTCACCAAGCCGAAGGTTCAGCTAGCCGTTCCTATGAAGGCAGTGGCTTAGGTTTGGCACTTGTCAAAGAATTAGTCGAACTCCACGGCGGTCAAATTTCAGTTGAGTCAGTTTACGGCGAAGGTACTACTTTTACCGTTTGGCTGCACTTTGGTTCGACTCACTTGCCCCCGGAACAGGTACTAGAAATACCTGCGGAGTTTCACTCATCGAAAGCTGCTGTGGAACTGGCCGATGTGGAAGCGGATTTATCGGAAAATGAGGCAGAAAATCATAACTTTGAGGCGCTCCAACCTATCAGCTCAGAAACAGTAGTGGGAACGGTTTTGGTGGTTGACGACAATCCCGATTTGCGCTTTTATGTGTCTGCAATTTTGCGAGATTCTGGTTTTGCAGTTCTGCTCGCCCGCAACGGACAAGAAGGGTTTGCCGTGGCAAAAAAACGCAGACCAAATTTAATTATAACGGATTTGATGATGCCTTTGATCTCGGGTTTGGATTTGATTCGGATGATTCGAGAGGATGAGGAGTTGCAGGGAACTCCGGCAATTTTGCTGACTGCTAAAGCCGACGAAGATACTCGAATTGAAGGAGTAGAACGGGGTGCAGATGCTTATTTGTCCAAGCCTTTTAATGATCGAGAATTGTTGGCGGAAGTGCGGAATTTGATCGCCCTCAAACAAAACGAGCGCCGAGTGCAGCAGTTGAACAGTTATTTAACTGAGTCGGTGCTGCGCCGATTTTTGCCCCCGGCGATGGTGAAGGCCGCAGCGGCTGGAGATTTGGCATTGGATTTGCGCCCGGAACCGCGATTGATTACTATTTTGTTTAGCGATATTGTCGGTTTTACTCAAATGGCAAATACGCTGCGCTCGCGCCGGGTAGCTGAGCTGTTGAATGAATATTTGGCGGCAATGACTAAGGCTATTTTTGACAGTGGCGGTACCGTGGACAAGTTTGTTGGAGATGCCGTAATGGCTTTCTTTGGCGCGCCGGAGGAACTAACGCCTAACGAGCAAGTACGCCGCGCTGTGGCTGCTGCGGGGCAAATGCTGCGAGCTCTGAAGGAGCTTAACAAGGGCTGGTTGGAGCAGGGAATTGTTGGGGAAAATGGCGTGCCTCCGGTGCGGTTTCGCTGCGGAATTCACCAGGGTACTGCGGTGGTGGGGATGTTTGGTGGCCCCGACCGAGCAGATTATACTGCGATCGGGCCGAGCGTGAATATTGCCGCCCGCTTGCAAGAGGTGACGGAACCAAACACGGTGCTAATTTCGGCGGCGGTAGCCGATTATGTTGAGGAAAATCGCATTGTTAAATATAAGCCTTTGAAACTAAAGGGAATTGATGAAACGGTATTGACTTTTTTACTAAATTGTGATTAGTCATTATAAGTATTATATAGCAATCGCTTTCGTCGGCGCCGGACACCAAAGGTAAGACATCCTCTATTGCATCTGGTAAACAATCAAACTGAGCCAGTTTTTTGGGGATGCGACTCTTTAAGCAAGACTCTTCTTTGCTCAATCTTGTTAATATCTGGTGAATAGGGAGGACTACTTCCCGTTTATACCATAACCGCCTTGGCGGTTGCTATAGTTAGGGCTTGCTGAATAATCGATCGCCAGCCAAGAACAGGTGCGATCGATATATTCAAGCTCGGTTAAAGATAAGTTTTTCTGTATCGATTTACCCCAATAATAATTGGGGATTATCTCCCACCAAAAAACAGGTGTTCTTTTTCTAAATAGATATAAAAACACACAAAAAACCCGGCGCCACCCGGTAGAAAGATTCATGACCAAAAAAGTAATTGCAATAACTGTACTAGATGTATTATCAAGTTTAGCCATCACTCTATTCAGGCCAAATCTGCGTTTGCCTTGTCCGAACTTGCCCTCAATTGCATTTCTAATCCTCTCATCTTCCAACGCTTGCCTCTTTTTTGATTTACTCACATTTGCTGGAGGTCTTCCTAAAGGAGGTCCACTAATTCTAATACCTTTTTCTTTACACCACGCTCGGTTTTCCCGATTTCGGTAAATGCGATCTGCATGAACGGACTCGGGATAATATCCTGTGAACCTATGATATGCTTCTACTTGGGCTTTCAAGTCCCCTGATTCGTTAAAATTATCCCAGCTCATCCGGTCTAAAAATACATATCCTTCAAAACAACTGGCTGATAGTTTGGCTCCAAACTCTACGCTTTTTCCTGCTTTTCCTCTGACTATGGGACGGATATGGGGTTGGCTTAAACTTACTATTCTATCCTCAATACTCTGTTTATTATTATCAAATAACCATTGCTGTTGACGATAGACTTCTGTGAGGACTAGCAAGGTTTTATACTGCTTTTTATTCAGACCTTCTAGGGTCGCACCTGAATCGATTAGCTGTTCAATATTAGCGAGATTTCTTTTAATATATTGGAGTTGTTTTTTTAGTGCCTGTCTTCTTTTTTTTCGGGTGGGCTGTCTTTGTTTAGCTACTACTAAGTAGTCTTTTCTTGCTAGATTACGGTAGGTTCTTGGTTTTTTACGGGTTGGATCTTTGATCTGTTTATACAGGATGTCTATAATTTTTTCGGTATGAACTCTGGCTTTGTTTAATAGTCCTAAGTCTGTCGGATAGGTAATGTCGGCTGGGGCACAGGTAGCATCTATGATTAATTTTCCGCGATTGGGTGACTCATTTTTGGCGTCCGCATCCTTTTTTTTTTCGGGTGGGACTGGCGTGATTTCTCGCATTTTTTCAACCATACGTTCGTTCACTTTATTAATTAAGTTGGGACTAATTCGTTGCCGAAAATGAACTAATAGAGATGGGTCAAAGGGTAGTTCATTGGTGTAGCTTGATTGACCGATAAAGTATTGCAGATAGGGGTTTTCACGGATCTGTTCTACTGTTTCCCGATCGCTAATTCCCAGTTTTTCTTTAATAATTAATGCCCCCAATGCCATCCGAAAGGATTTGGCTGGTGCACCCTTGTCTGCGGGGAAGTTGGCCGCATATTCTGATTCAAATTCATCCCACGGAATTATTTGGGCCATTTTTACCCAACGGTTGAGGGCTGACAATTTAGACCCGTTGGCTAGTTCAAAGTCTAAGGGTGGGAGGGTAGCAAGCTCAGCTTTTTTGTACACGATCGCAGGTGTTGATGCACGGGTTTTGATCTATTTTACCTGTTTATCTTGCACTTTACTCTCGATCGCGCGCTCGAAACCTTTCGCCACGTAAAGTGCGATCGATATATTCAGCAAGCCCTAGTTAGTAGGGTGCGTCAGCTTGAATATTTGTTGCTTCTCAAACTAATTTCTACTTGCTGACTCCACCCTAATTTCTCCACTAAAAATGAAGTTTTTTTCGTCTGCCCGACCCGGCTTTGGATGATTGAAGTTTTGACTACACAGCTAATTACCTATTCCCCTTAACCTCTCAATTGTATTGAACTTTATACATTTGAAATAAGTCACCGCTTTGCTTTTTTACTACCTTAGCGCCCGCAGCTTTAATCATTTTTTCCCAATCTTCTATTGTCTCTAAAAATACTTCGCCGGCTCGATAAGTTTCCAAAATTGCCCAATCTTCTGCTAAAGGAGCATTGGGGTTGAGCACATCAAAAACAAAATGACCGCCCGGTTTTAGTACCCGCTTTACTTCTCCCATGACAATACTCCAATAGTCTATGGGATAGTAACAGCTAAAGCCTGTAGCGAGGCATAAATCGAACTCAGCCTCCTCGTAATTTAACTGGTGAGCGGGAGCCCATTCTACGCCTTTGAAAAGCTTAGAATTGAGCTGAGGGCCGCGAGCGTTTAAGGCGTCTCGCGCTGCGCTGCTGATTTCTTGACCGTAAAAATATGCTTCCCACTCGCGCCAAGGGTAGATGAGAAAGCTGACTCCGCAGCCAATGTCTAAACAGCGCTGATTTTTTTGAGGTTTGGCAATTTTCCAGAAGGGAGAAACTGTTTTTGCTTGGAGAGTTCCTGCAACAGATTCTAGGAAAATCGGCATTGCTTCGACTTCTTCGGGTAAAGCGAAAGCTTCTCCCCGGTATTCGCGATCGAATCGAGAAGCGACTTGCGACAGTAAAACTTGCCAGCTATCTGATTTTCCTTTAGCAAACCAAGTCTGCTCCTGACCCGCTACTGGGCGATCGGACTTTTTAGACATTCTTGAATTACCTTTTAGAAGCTTTGAGAGCTTTTGTAAAGTTTTGGCGGTAAGGCTTATTAAAAATTAACGCGGGCCAGAGCAGCGAGAGCTTCAGGCGATTTGCAAAACTTCTGTCGAAGTTAGTGCGATCGAAACCATTCCAAAATTTCCAAATACCGCCACCGTAAGCGATCAGCAATGCCAAGCTAATTAACGTACTCATTTAAAAAACCCCTAAGCAATGGATAGGATTTTGGGTCAGCTAGTCAAAGCCCTACCCTTAATCTATCATTTATCAGACGCCAAGGCGCACCGATAACCGTAGTAATTCCACCTTCAGAAAGAGACTTCAAAATCCCCGCTGGTCACAAACTTAAAAATAATACCCCCAAAATAGCTTTCACCGAGCAAGCAAGAAGGGACTGCCGCCCAAAGTGGCTGATTCTGAGGACTTATACCATTTTAGATAAAAGAATGGAAGAATTAAAGAATTGGGAATGACAATGACAGAAGGGTTTCGAGTACGGGCATACAGTTGCATTCTTTTTTTTAACTGGTATTACCCAACATCCCCTACAAATCCGAGCTCGACCGGGGAATTGGCGCGATGAAGCAAGTTCTAATTCGGTTGAAATCGGTTGCTGTTGGGGGACGGCCTGGCCGAACGGGATTTCCCAGACGTGTGACTACTCGAAGATATTTAACTAAGAACTGATTGTCGGCGGCCCACGAATTACAGCAGGCAAACTTTTTCTAGCGGACAATGGCGGTAGAGAGCTTTCTAAGCAAGGAGGATTTTATGCGTGCAGTGCTGATGGCTGGGGGGTCGGGAACGAGGCTCAGACCCCTGACGTGCGATTTGCCCAAACCGATGGTGCCGATTCTGAATCGCCCGATCGCAGAACACATTATTAATTTGCTAAAAAGGCATCAGATTACGGAAATTATTGCGACGCTGCACTACCTTCCCGATGTCATGCGCGAATATTTTACTGACGGGACAGAGTTTGGCGTTCAAATGACTTACGCTGTGGAGGAAGACCAACCGCTGGGTACGGCTGGTTGCGTCAAAAATATTGCTGAACTGCTCGATCGAACTTTTTTGGTCATCAGCGGCGACAGCATCACAGACTTCGACTTAACGGCAGCGATCAAATTTCACCGCAGCCAGCAATCCAAAGCCACGTTAATTTTAACTCGCGTTCCCAACCCAATGGAATTCGGGGTTGTGATTACCGAGGAAAATTACCGCATCAGTCGCTTTCTGGAAAAGCCTTCTAGCAGCGAAATTTTCTCCGATACTATCAATACCGGCATTTATATTTTAGAACCCGAAGTATTGGATTACCTGCCGATAAATCAGGAGTGCGACTTCTCGAAAGACTTGTTTCCCCTGCTACTGGAAAAAAATGAGCCGATGTACGGCTACATCGCCGAGGGCTACTGGTGCGATGTCGGCCAGCTAGATGTTTACCGGGAATCTCAGTATGACGCGCTGCGGGGAAAGGTCAAACTGGATTTGAGCTACTACAACGAAGTTCGATCTGGAGTTTGGGTAGGTCAGAATACTTTTATTGACGATAGCGCGATCATCGAAGTACCGGCGATGATCGGCAACAATTGCCGAATTGCAGCCCGAGTTAAACTCGATGCCGGTACAGTGATCGGAGATAACGTGACAGTCGGGGCCGACGCCAACCTCAAACGTCCCATCGTCTGGAACGGAGCAATTGTCGGTGAAGACGCTCATCTTAGGGCCTGCGTGATTTGCCGGAGCACCCGCGTAGACAGGCGCGCTCACGTCCTCGAAGGTGCTGTCGTCGGTTCAATGTCCATCGTGGGAGAAGAAGCACAAGTTGGACCAAGCGTGCGCGTCTGGCCGAGCAAAAATATTGAATCCGGCGCTCTGTTAAATCAAAATTTAATTTGGGGAGAACAAGCTAAGCGGAATTTGTTCGGTCAGCGTGGCGTTCAAGGACTGGCAAATGTGGATGTTACCCCGGAATTTGCAGTGAAATTGGGCGCGGCTTATGGCTCGACTTTGAAACCCGGGACTTCGGTATCGGTTTCTCGCGACCAGCGGAGCATTTCGCGGATGGTTTCGAGGTCTTTGATTGCGGGTTTGATGTCGGTGGGAATTAATGTGATCAATTTGGAATCGACGGCAATTCCGATCGCGCGCACGGTTTCGTCTACGCTGTCGATTGCTGGCGGCATTCACGTTCGCATTTCACCCGATCGCTCCGACCACATTTTAATTGAATTCTTCGATATCAAAGGCATCAATATTACTAAAGGAGCTGAGAAAAAAATCGAGGGGGCTTATTTTAAGGAAGATTTGCGGCGAGCTCTAATTCCCGAAATTGGAGAGATGACGTACTTTAACCAAGCTCTCGACGTTTACAACCGTATTTTTGAGCGGCAGATGAATGTTGAGGCAATACGCTACAGCAATACTAAGGTGGTAATCGATTACGTTTACGCAGTTTCTGGAGCAATTTTGCCCCAAATGCTTGCCAAGTTCGGCTGCGATGCGGTGGTTCTCAATGCCAGTCTCAAGCAAACTTCTCTAAGCAACGGAGAACGGGAATATTTGCTCGACCAACTCGGCCGGGTGGTGAAAGCACTCAGCGCTAATTTTGGAGTGCAGGTATCGGCTAACGGCGAACAGCTCATTTTGGTAGATGAGTCTGGGATAGCGATTCGCGGGGAAATGCTGACGGCGCTGATGGTAAATTTGATGCTGACTTCTCATCCCAAAGGTACAGTAGTAGTGCCGGTTCATGCGTCTTCTGCGGTGGAGGCGATCGCCCGACGCTATCAAAGCAAGGTAATCCGCACGAAGGCGAACCCAACTGCTTTGATGGAAGCCGCTAATAGGAACCCGAATGTGGTTTTGGGCGGCAGCGGCCTTATGGGTTTTATTTTCCCGCAGTTGCATCCCGGATTTGACGGAATGTTCTGCATTGCTAAAGTGATAGAAATGATGACGATTCAGGAGCGATCGCTCGGACAGATCAAGGCGGAACTTCCCCGCATCACCCACCGCAGTTACAGCGTCCGCTGTCCTTGGACTATCAAGGGTTCGCTGATGCGACATTTAGTAGAAACTCATTCGCCCGATCGTTTAGAATTATTAGATGGAGTGAAGATTTTTAACTACAGCGACGACAATTGGGTATTAGTTTTACCCGATGCTAGTGAACCGACCGTTCATATCTTCGCCAACAGTGAGGATCGAGATTGGGTATCTGAAACGTTGAAGGAGTACCGCGCCCTCGTTCACGATTTTGTCAGTCAAGCCGAGGCGGCGGTTCTCCAAGATAAATTTGGTAACGTGTAATCCGTAATCGGTGACAACTAATAGCGAATAGCGCCTAAAAATCAGTAATCACCAATTACCAATTTGCAGGCAATTCCCAAAAGCAAGACGCACAAGTCATCGGTACACGGATAGCTATTTTTTCCTTCTTCCTTCTTCTTTCTTCCTTCTTTCTTCAACATCCAATTCCCAATTACGCATAGATAACAGATGAATAGCTGCATTTTGATGGCGGAAATAATTCAACAACCGCAACTACGTTATACTCCTGACAATCAACTTCAAATCGCTGAGATGTTGGTGCAGTTTCCCGGCCCAAAACCAGAAGATCCGCCCGAACATTTGAAAGTGATAGGATGGGGAAATTTTGCTCAAGAAATTCACGAGAAATATCACGAGGGCGATCGCGTGATTATTGAGGGGCGGCTGAGCATGAATACGATCGAAAGAGATGGTATTAAAGAAAAGCGCGCTGAGCTGACAGCTCAAAGGATTTACAGTGTCGGGGCTGATGCCATGAGTGCGGCTCCTGCAGCTAGAACCGCCCCCGAACCGGCTCAAATTCGCGACACCGCCCCGGCTAATGTGCCGAGCAATGTAGTATCTTTAGGCTCGCGGAACCGCAGTTCTAACAGCGCTCCAGGCGGCGCTAACCGCACGTCTAGTTCGGATTGGAACTCGCATCAGTCTTCAAATTCTGAGTCCGATCGCCAGTCGGGTTCCTCTAACGAACCGGAAAATCCCGATTACGATCCGATTCCATTTTAAAAATTAGGGTGCATCACTTTACAACTCGACTGTTCGAGCGAAAGTGACGCACCTTAATTTAAGAGCGATCGCACTTCAGGAAAAAAAGGGCGATCCTCTTCGAGGGCTGCGCTAACAAATTTGGTCCAACTACGAGCTAAATTGCAAATTTTACAGCTTGATCGTCACAACTTTTTTCTTGCTTTTTTCGTCGCGCAGCACGACGGTATTGTAGGGTGATGTATCCGTCCCCAGCGGAATTGGCAGCTTAAAGCTGCTGCTCTTATGCTTAACTTCGCCTAAATCAATGCTTTTCGTTACATTGCCATCTGTTGCCAGATAAGCGGTAAGTTCGCCTTTATAATCTTCAATCAAAAAGTCTCTGAAGAAAAGGACTTCCCCAGCACCCTCGACATCGATACCAAGGATGACCGTACCGCTAAACGTTGCGCCTTTTTCTTCTTCATCAACCGTCGCCATTTTAATTTCCGAGGGGTCTTGACCGGACATATCTGCCATAAATTTTTTCTCGTGAGCGGAGCGCAATAATTAACAAGAATCTTACCTGACGCTAGGGGCGAGCGCAAAACTCTTAGGACGTATTTTTGCATCCGTCTTGCTTCTCTCTAAGGTTAGAGAAGCAAAATCCCGCATTATACCACCAATTTTCTCAATTCTTGAGTCAGTAAGTACAGACCGTTAAAATTATCTCTATAACACCCCCCAGTCTCGCAAACACCGCCGCGTTAATTCGATTCGATATTTAGCATTTTTAAGCCTCTGATCACAAAGGTTTCAATTGTTGAGTAAAAAAGTGTGTACCCATGTAGATGATTGATATCTGTTTGTGATCGGCAATTATATTGAATCTACAACAGAGGAGCGCGAGATCCTGCGTCAGCTATTGCTTATAATAAATGGGTACAAATTTTTAGCTCAACAGTTGTATTATTTGTGGAATAAGAGTTTGAGAACTGTGAGTACAGTTGTAGGGGGGAAGTCCAAGTTAAAGAATCCCCGTGCGTTTACGCCATTGAGTGTCAATTGTTATGGGAAACATTGATCGAGATAGGACTTGCATTCCTGACAATAAACCTGACATCGTATTAGTTCGGGGGCCGGGGGAGGCGAAAACTCAGGGGACTGAGGATTTGATTAAGAGTTCGCAGTTGTTCCGCAGTACCCAAACAAATCAGCATATCTCCTCCTTCGATCGCAGTTTCTCCGGTAGGCCCCACAATCAAAGTCCCGCCAGCGCGCCGCACTGCTAAAACCAAGGCCCCCGATTGCGATCGCAACTTGGCATTTCTCAAAGTTTCCCCAACGTATACACAACTATTGGGATCGACCAAAAATTCTTCCATGTAAAAAGAACTGTCGGTACCGGTCAAAACACCGTCTAAAAAATCCATAACTTGAGGCCGCAAAGCCGCCGCGGCCATGCGCTTTCCGCCGGTAATGTAGGGGGATACGACGGCATCGGCGCCGCCCCGCTGCAACTTCTTTACGGCTTCTTCTGTAGTGGCGCGGGCGATCGCCCGTACCTTGGGATTCAGAGTTTTCGCTGACATGACAGTGTATAAATTCTCGGCATCCGAAGGCAAAGCTGCTACTATGCAAATTGCGCGATCGATCCCCACATTCACCAAAGTTTCGTCCAAAGTCGCGTCTCCTTGGACAGCCGTATACCCCAGCGCCAAAGCTGTCTCAACCGACTGCACCGCCGAATCTATCACCACAAAAGGAATATTTTCGGCCTGAAATTCCAAAGCAATCTGACGCCCAGTCCGCCCAAAACCGCAGAGGATGTAATGCCCGATCAAAGAATCTACCAATCGTCGCTGCTGCCTAATTCTTGCTCCTTCTTGAAAATATCCTTGAATCAACGCTTCTGTAAAGCGGTTGACGATGAAACCTATCACAATCACGCCCATCAAAATCAGGCATATGGTAAACATTCGCCCACGTTTGCCGAGGGGGTGAAGTTCACCGTAGCCCACAGTTGCTAGGGTAAAGACTGTCATGTAAGCGGCATCGAGCAAAGGCCATTTTTCCATCTGCCAATACCAGAGAGTACCGGTGCATACAATGCCCCCAAGGGCGAGGACTCCGCCCCTTAAGTCTTTTTGCAGGCGCTGGTACTTTTTCTCTAAAGTTGAATACACCGATCGGGCTGACCTATTACCTATTAGCTGCTACCAATTTTAACCATATCAGCCCTAGACGCAGGGGCGGTCAATCGATTTGAGATTTGAGATTTGAGATTTTAGATTGACCCCACGGATAAATGCGGGGGCTTGAGGATTTTAGATTTGAGATTTTAGATTGATTCCACGGATAAATGCGGGGGCTTGTACCATCAAGAAATTCTTGGTCAAAAAGCCAGTTTCTGCCTAGATACTTTGCTGCCAAACTCAAGATTTTGACCTAAAGCATCCAGGATACAAGCCCCCGAATTTATGCGTGGGGTCAATGCTTCAATTCTTTAATCTAAAATCTAAAATCTCAAATCTCAAATCGATTGACTCTTAACCCGGTTTTTTTTGCGTGAGCTCCGACTGAGTTCCAATCCCGTCGCAGAGGTGGCGATTGTTTTGATTTGCGATCGGATTTGTCTGAAAATAATTGCGGGCTCCATTACAACCCTGCAGCAACAAATCGTCAAGATTAAAATTCCACAGTATCACCGTACCGTCAGCACTAGCACTAGCGATCGCTTTGCCGTCTGGACTAAAACTCGCACTCCAAACAGCATCCTTGTTACCTTTTAAAGTTTTGAGCAATGTACCGTCAATGTTCCACAGCCTCACCATTTTGTCTGTGCTTGCAGATAGCAACATTTGACTGTCGGGACTAAAGCTGATATTTGTCACTCCACTTGTATGCTTTAAAATACTTAGCGGTGTGCCGTCTTGGCTCCAAATTCTCGCAGTTCCCCCAGCACTTGCAGCCGCCAGCATTGCTCCGTCTGGACTGAAAGTTACACTCATAATTTTATCATTTTCCATCTGTAAAGTTCGCAGCAATTTGATATCGGTGCTGGCTTCGATTGACTGCTGTTTTTGCAACTTTTCCGCAACGTTTCTCAAACTCCAAAGTTTAACAGTGCCATCAGTTCCAGCCCCAGCAATTATCTGACCGTCTGGGCTAAAACTCGCGCTGGTTATCCAACCTCGCTCCACTTTTAAGCTTGACAATTCTTCACCGTTTATTTTCCATAGTTTAACAGTTCCATCGGTACTTGCTGAAGCAATAATTTTACCATCGGGACTCAAACAGACGCTTGTTATTTGACCGTGGTTTCCTTTTAAATCACGAAGCAATTTGCCATTTTTCTGCCAAATTTTTACAGTTCTGTCATCGCTGGCTGAGACAATAATCTCACCGCTAGAATTGAATATTGCACTTCTAATTTTATCAGTATGCCCTCTCAATGTTGCTTGCAAAGTTCCATTAGTTTGCCAAAGCTTGATATAATTATCATCGGTAGCAGTCACAATTGTTTGACTGTCGGGACTGAAGCTCGCGAAAGCAAGGGTACTCGCTTGGCTCTGTAAGTGGCGGCGTTCCCGAAAGTTGTAAACTGCCTGTTCGAGGGCGATCGCCACTCGCATCTGAATATCTGAACTCACTCCGAGCGAGCCTTTCATTTCTGTAACAGCTCTAATGCTTTCTAGCAAAGCTTCTTCTTTTTTATCTGCGGCAAATAGCGTTTCTGATAGCAAACTGAGAGTGAGAATTTTGTTGTTTCTTTCTTCGATTGACGGTTTTACCCAAAAAGCTACTATCAGGATTGATATTAATATGACGGCGGCTCCTGTAACTGTTTGCACTCTCAGTTGTTGCTCGCGCCAAAGTTTAACTGCAATCGCTTTTTTCTGCTTTTGTGCTTCGCTTAGTTCCTCTAGTAACTTTTTTTCGCGGCGCAGTTGTTCCATTTCAGCTTGAGTTTGTTTTTCGCGATCGCGCAATTTGGCAAATTCCGCTTCTTGACTCGCACCTAAAAATTGATAATCCTGGGTACTCAAGCTTTTATTTGCCGCCCACTGTTGGGCGTCTTCCAGTGCTTGACCGCGCAACAAGCGAGATTCGTCTTGACAATTTGTAGCTATCCATGCTGTTAGGGATTCAGCATAGGGGCGCAAGTCGCCGAGTGCTTTTTCTACCCAGCTATGGCTGAATATAGCTGCGTAAATGCGGTTGGATACGGTTAATTTTCCGGCTCGTTTTACTACTAATCCACTCAGCCACAATTCTTTTTGTTCGGGAGTATCATCCGCCCAGATTCCCCCTACCAGGGCGGGCACGGGGGCACCGCCCATACAATCGGGGGGTTCTGAAAGTGGCAATATTTTTTGATATAGTCCTAATAACCTACTGGCGCGGTGCGGACTTCTGAGAAGGCGATCGCGAATTGTTTTGATATGTACCGGTTCATCGGATGATTCCCAATTATCAATAATATGAGATTGCACTATCTCGCTAATTAACAATTGATTTGTAGTAAAATTTTGAGTTTTGCTTTCATCCGTTGAGTCTGATATAATAGAAGCCGCCGCTAAGCTGTTTACATGGTGCAGAAGCAGCTTGCAAAGCTTTTGAGTCAGAAAGGGCTGCCCTCCCGTCCAGTCCAAAATCTCTTTTAAAACCTCTTGAGGATTCTCTACTTTTCTCTCAAACCCCTTTGCTAAAGGGAGAGCTTCCTGTAATTTAAAACCGTGCAATTCAATAGCTAGACCGATATTAAAGGGCGTGCGAGTTGCATCGCTAATTAAATCAGATGGCGTAGCTACTCCCAGCAAAGCAAATGTAATGCGCTGGTATTCTGAATTGTGAGCACGTTTATTGTAGCAACATCTAATTAATGCAAAAAAATCGTCTAGCGGTTCTTGGAAACTCAGAACGCTATCAATTTCATCAATAAAAATGACCAGGTTTTGAGAAATTTTGGCCAGCAGCAATTCTTCAATTAACTCTCCTAAGCGCTGCACGGGCGACATCAACTCTCTCTCCCGCCACCAAGCCATAAACTCGACTGGGTTAAACAGGTTGAAACTGCACAATAGCTTGTAAGCGACGCCGCCGTACCACTTATCTAGAGAGACTTGCTGGTTGCCAATGTCCGAAAGGTCGATCGTAGCACAAGCAATGCCATCAGCCGAGAGCTTTTGTACAGTTCGCACCAGCAAACTGGATTTGCCCATTTGTCGGGAATTGAGTACGTAACAAAACTGTCCAGCTTTGAGGGCTTGATAAAGTTCTGAGTCAGCTTGTCGCACTACATAAGTAGGTGCATTTTGGGGGAGACTGCCTCCGATTTGATAGTGATATGTGCTTTTCATTTCTTCTAATTTGTTTAACCGAGTAATCATGTCATACTATTAAGAAAAAGGCGTTTCACCTAAATTGAGTTTTTTTCCACCAGACTGACAGGAAAGCTTGCCATTATTGAAAGTGGGGTTGTATTGTTTAATGCGCTCGGGCGAGATGTATTCTTCTCTATGTTCGCAGACTATTTCGAGTGTTTTTCGCTTACTATTATTGTTATTGGGAGTGACAAAAACGCCACCTATATAGGCAGTGGTAGACCCATCGTGAGGGTCAGTAGCGTAGCTAAATGTAGCTTGAGAGCTAGTGTCAATCCAGACTCGATGAATAAAGTCGAACTCATCTATTTTTTCTTCTGGAATGTTAAGTTTTAGCTCTGACAAAGAACTGGCAAAACTACGAGTTTGGGAATAACGCTCTTGTTGAGCGCGGTTGATGGTTAGAATAAAGTTGTCCGCATTCATCCCAGATGTCTGAGGGCCACACAAGGGAATGCCAAATTTAAGAACTGGATCTGCTGGGCGAGTTTGACCGGGAGAGTTCGCTTCGCAGACAGCTCGCATAGGTATTATTTTATCTTTCGTTATTTGGGAGCTAGTATCAGCTAGGGGAACTAAGAAAACTCCTCCAACGTAGCTTTTCAGTTTGTCATTACGAGATATGGCATAGTAGAATATAGCTTGGTCAGTCCTACGATTAGAGAAGGTATAGTCTTCTGTTTGTTTCGTAATAGTAGCATCAGTTTTCAACTGATTATCCGACTGAGAAAAAGCCAATTTATATTGATATTGATAGTATAGTTGCTGATTTTGGCAGAGAGATTGAACATGAAATTTACCTAAATTCTGGCGATTTTCAACAGCTTTTTTAGCGGAATAAAAGGAGAAAGTCGGCAGGCTAATCCCTAGAGAGACAAGCACCACAAGCCACCAACTACACACCCGTAAAGAAGAGCTACGCCGCTGTGATTTTTGTTGAATATTCGTGCTAAGCTCATCACCAGTAAAGTGCTTTTTCTCGACCATATATAAGAGTAACTCTACTAAAGTATTTACTTGTCGTGCTAGTCTTTTAGCAGCTTTTGTCCATAGCCATAAGCCAATCATTATAGCTGACATTACAGGAATAAGACCGTTATCGGGTGGTAAAATTGCCCCTGTCATCATTAAACAATATATAGTTAAACCATAACTTAAAGTCAAAGTAACTATTAAAAATAATATCATAAGAATTGTGGGATATGTTAGTTCACAAAACTCATCAAAGGATAAGTGGATGATTGCACTAAAACCTATGGTTAATGCTAGCCATACTTTTTTGCATAATTGAGCAATTTTTTTCAATAGCATAATGTACTTCCTGTCAGGCTGTTGTTCTCAGAGTGTTGATCTAATTGATCGGTGTTGTTTGCTTGTACTGAATATCTGAAATGAAAGCTGGATTCTTAAAATAAGAATCAGCCACATTGGTAACTGTACCGAATTTTTCCGCCTAAAGTCCCTATTTTGTCACGGCTGTTGTCCCACTACCGCAAACTAATTTATTATTTTGTATGGTTGGGGATAGTGGTGTAGCTGTACCGGGTTTGTCAGCCCGACACAGGATGGTTTCTGTTGTTATTGCATCCTGGGCCTTATTGGGCTTAATTCGTATTACAAATACACCCCCATTATAACTTCTAAGTTTCTCATTTGTGGAGACTCCATAATTAAATGCAATTTGCTTAGTTGCGCTAACTGAATACTTAAAATTTGTTGTCTCCGTTTTAATCCCAATTCCTAAAGTATTAACAGAAGTGGCAAAAGCACTTGTCTCTATAAATAGGGCTTGCTGTGCGCGGTTCATGGAGCCAACATACATTTTTGCTTCTGATTCCTTAGCTTTATTCCTCTGAGATAGATATGATAGAGTTGATGGAAGCTCCATTAGTAGCATGAACATACAAATCAATAATATTTGGCCCAAATCGTAAATTAAATTTTTCATTTATTCTTGCTTCATAGTCATAGCTTTCTCTCCTTAGCTTGACCATTTCATTAAATCAATTGGTTGGCTAAGCCCACCAGGCCACGGCCTCAATTAAACCCTAATGTGTTACCTGTATTGTCCCTTTACCGCAAGCAATTTTACCATTTTCATAGGTTGGTTCCGCTGGTTTAATTGTACCGGGAGAATCAGCTCCGCACAATATGAAGGTTGTAGTTATTTCCTCTTTAGTAGCATTTAGCTCAAGGTTTTTAGTAGGAACCAGAAAAACACCGCCGACATAACTTTTTAAGTCTTTTTCCTTTGCTACTGCATAATTAAATGCTGCTTTCTTAGTGGCACGAACTGAATACTTGTAATTTGTAGTTTCTGTTTTAATGCCAAGTCCCAAAGCATTAACAGAACTGGAAAAAGCCTTGTTTTCTGCAAAATAGGCTTGCTGACATCGGCTCATTGAGCTAACATACTGTTTCGCTTCCACTGTCTTATTCTTACCTTTATTGCTAGCAGTTAGAAATGATGGCAGAGCGATCGCGCCAATTACTCCAATGCCCATTAAAAGCAATAAGCATCCGCAACCATTAGGTGAAATGCTAGCTGATTTAGAATATTGTTGACTCATAGTTTTGTATCCTCCCTGTTTGTAGTAAAGACGTTAGTCCGGTAAATCTCAATTGAAGACCGATTTGATATTGTAATCGACTGTCATTATATTGCGTATCGTTAGATTATTTGGTCACTTGTGTTGTGCCTTGACCACAAGCAATTTTACCATTTTCATAGGTGGGTTCCGCTGGTTTCCTTGTACCGGGAAAATCAGCTCTGCACAATATGAACGTTGTCGTTATTTCCTCTTTAGCGGCATTTGGCTCAAAGTTTTTAGGAAGAACCAGAAAAACACCACCAACATAACTTTTTAAGTTTTTTTCCTTTGCTACTGCATAGTTAAATGCTGCTTTCTTAGTGGCGCGGACTGAATACTTGTAATTTGTTGTCTCGGTTTTAAGGTCAATTCCCAAATCCTTAACAGAACTGGAAAAAGCATTTTTTTCTGCAAAATGGGCTTGCTGAGCTTTGTTCATTGAGCTAACATAGATTTTTGCTTCTGAAATCATGGGTGTATTGCTAGTATTAAGAAATGATGCCAGAGCGATCGCACCAATTGCTCCAATGCCCATTGAAAGCAATAAGCATCCGCAACCGTTATAAGCTAAATTGCTCATACTTAATACTTGATATTTAGTCATGGTATTGTCTCCTTAAGTGGTATATACAAGGTGAATTAAAGTCGGCGAGGCAGAGGCTCTAGTTCAGCGTTACCAGGCAGAGCCTGGTAACGAGGAAAAGGAGGAAATACTAATCTCTAAGCTCGCAGCTTTTGTACTTCTTTCCGGTCAATGGATGTAGGATGAATCACTTTACTGCCGATCGCAAAATCGCGCAGTTCCACTCTCGTAAACTTCACGCCCCAAGGATCTGTCGTGGTATCCAACTCCTCGACTAAAGCATTATTGATTTCATTGCGAGCCGTGTAAAGTTCCTCCAGAGCTAATGTCGCAATGTGAGTCCGAATTGAAAGAATCAGCATATTTAACATCGCTTCCTTGAGATTCTGCACCTTGTAGGACGCTTTTTCTAAGTCAATTATCCGCCAGTACACAATAAATTCAACGGTGACGGCAACGCGATCGCGCGTCGTGCATTCTTGCGGTGCTAGGTTTAAAATTTGCTCGCGCAGAGTTTGTTTATAGGCGACTGTTTCGACAAAGGGAATCAAAAAAGTCAAACCTGGTTCGAGTTTCTTACGATCGTACTTTCCGAAAATTTCAACTAAAGCCTCATCTCCTTGACGGACGATTTTGACGCTGCTGGCTAAGGATACTCCGGTGATTGCAAACAACACCATCAAAAAATACTGATACATAGTGAATCTCCTGGTAATTTTAAGCTGTGAACTAAAGATGAATTGAGGTTAATGCCAATGTTTAGCCGTTGATGTGAATTAATCTGTCAGGTACAACAATCAGCGTGTTTCCTTCGCGGCGCAAAACGTAAACTTTTTGTCGGGGTGCGATCGCCCCTTGGGAATCTTCATTGCGAGCTTTCCACGAAGCCCCTTCATAAATCACCATTCCGGTTTCTCCGGGGAAAATTTCGGAGATAGTTGTCGCTTCCGTGGCTTCGGGAATCACAAACTTTTTGCGAACAATGAAAATTGGTCGAATCCAGATGCTCAGCGCGAGGGCTATCCCCATCCAGTAGAAGATCTGCCAGTCAAAATCTTCATACATTATGTTCGCCCAACTAAACTGAAATGCTACAGATCCTCTCCACAAAATAAATGATTCAATTAAAGCCGAAGCTCCCATCATTAGCAGGTAAAATCTGTATTTCTGGGGCTGAGTTTTTTGGATGAATTGATCGATCGCACTGAGCACAACTCCGATCAGCAACCACAACATCGGGGGGGTGAAGGCGAAACCGGGTTGATTAGTGGCTGAGGCCAGCGACCAAATTAGGATAGAATACACAATGCTTTTACCTCGTTGCGATGGGATTCAACCTTGTTATTTCTAATCTAATCAGGTGGCTATTTGACTTGGTGACTGAGTTATTTAAAAAATCATCGACTTTTCATCGACTTTTCATCGACTTTAGGGGCGGTGGGCATTTATGATGGTTTCAGTGTTTTGATTGTGATAAGCAATGCCACGATCGCTAAGGGTGCGCGAAGAGTGCATTCGCCCAGTTAAATCCTGTCTCCTGAGAAATGGCTTCCCCAGTCAAAAAATCCTGGCTGAGGATTTAGGGATGGCCCAATCTACAATCAGCCATTTTCTGAATGGCAAACCTGTGGATTATGCCAATTTCATCGAAATTTGTCGCGGATTGGGGCAGGAATGGCGCGATATAGCCGATTTTGAGGCGAATTCAGAGCCAGAGGAGGTAGTGCTGGTGAGGGCAAAAGTGGCGATCGTCTTCGAGGGCTTTCCTTCGGAGCGCTTCGCTAACGCCAACGCTCGATCGACCTCACACAAAACCCTTTCCCAGCAGTTACACCAAGCTTTGAGTGCGGGAGGCCACGAAGTCTTTTTTATTAACAACAGCAGCGACTCAGCCTCATATTTAAAGCGTTGCGATTATTTGCTGTTGCTGATTTCGGAAGAATCGGCCGCTAGCGAAATGGTATTGGAACAAGTGCAGCTAGCCAAAGAATTGCATAATTTAACTGTTCATAAACCCGCAATTTTACCTATTTTAGTTGAATTAAATACACCGCTTTCTTTTGATTTACTCAGCTATTTAGCAGGAATCCAGCCCTGGCTGTGGCGCGGTGTTGGCGACTCATTTAAGTTGTTATCACAAATTTTAACCATTATCAAAGAAGGTCGCACATCGTTAACTGCCGACAATGAGTTGGCGGTAGAATGGAAAGTAATTACTAGCACCAAACAGTCAATAATTCCACCCCTGCCAGCAGCGCCGCCAGAATTGCCGGGAGGACAAGTTGAAATAGCTTCTCGTTTTTATATCGATCGCCCTCCGATCGAATCCCGCTGTTACGAGACGATCGCCCAACCGGGAGCCCTGATCCGCATCAAAGCACCCAGACAAATGGGCAAAACTTCCTTGATGGCGAGGATTTTGCATCACGCAGAAGTGCAAGGTTCTCGCACGGTAGCACTGAGTTTTCAGCTAGCCAATAGGAAAATATTCGCTAATTCAGATACATTTTTGCAGTGGTTTTGTGCTAGCATCGGTCAAGAATTAGGAATGCTGGAGCAGTTGCCCAAGTGTTGGGAATTAGCCGATTTGATTGGCAGCAATCAGTGCTGCAAGGCTTATTTTGAACAGTATTTGCTGTCAGAATCCTCAAAACCTCTGACGTTAGGCTTGGATGAGAGCGATCGCCTGTTTGAATCACCGGAAATTGCCGATGATTTTTTTGGGTTATTGCGGGCTTTGCACGAAGAAGCAAAACGGCGAGATATTTGGAAAAAGTTGCGCTTGATTGTGGTGCATTCTACGGAAGTATATATCCCGCTGGATGTGAATAAATCGCCGTTTAATGTGGGTTTACCGATTGAATTGCCGGAGTTTAATTCCCAGCAAGTGCAAGATTTGGCAAAGGGGCACGGATTGAATTGGAGTGGGAATGAAGTTGCAGAATTGATGGGGTTAGTGGGCGGAAATCCTTATTTAGTACGGCTAGGAATGTATCATATTTCGCGTCAAGATGTCACTTTAGATCGGTTAGTGAAAGAATCTACACCTGAAGCGGGAATTTACAGCGATCATTTACGACGACATTTATGGAATTTAGAGAAATATTCGGAATTAATGGAGGCGATGAGAGAGATTGTGAGTGTTTCCCAGCCAGTTAGATTGAGGTCAGAATTGGGGTTTAAGTTAAATAGTATGGGGTTGGTGAAATTGGATGGAAATCATTGCATTCCGAGATGTCGGTTGTATCAGGAGTATTTTGGCGATCGGCTTGACTGCAAATAATCCCTATTTACCCGATAGCCAAATCCACACTAACTACAAATTCGGGAAAAGCCAGCGGCGAAACTTCGTCGCCCCGCCAAAACCTCAGCATTAAACTGTAACCGTTAACCGTTGGCTGGCGGTAAACTTCCAAGCAGTTTTCCTGTAAATTTACTATCCAGACTTCCTGAATTTGCGATCGGGCGTAAATAGGAAGTTTCACGTCTCTATCATAATCTATTGAAGTGTCAGCTACTTCTATTAATAGTAAAACTTCCGATGGTAGGGGATGGGCGGTTGAATAGTAATCGGCGCGAGGTTGCAGCAATACTAAATCGGGTTGCGGTTCCGTGCGATCGCTCAACAGCACGGGGTTCTGCACGTCGAAAATAACCAAATTTTCTGGAATTTGGCTGCACAGTCTGGCTAAGCGCCTCACAGACGAAGCGTGACGAGTTCCAATTGCGGCCATTTGAACAAGTTCTCCTTCTATCAATTCTACGCGATCGCCCTCTGAAAGAATACCAGCTTTACCCATCAGATGGTATTCTTCTACGGTGAAAAGTCTTTTGAGCAACTGCACTGCCATAACTTACCGTTCCTCTAATTATTTCTTCGATTATAGTCATACGCCCTATTAAATGCCAGTGATGTCTAAAGTCGATGAGAACTCGATGAAAAGTCAGTCGAGTTCTCAAATAGCCTGGTGATTTAATAGAGATAGAGTAGAAGCAAGGCACAATATGCGAGGTTTGCATACCCCGCCGCACTTAGTGATATATTCAGTTTAACCTCAATGAGGCATTTACCTGAAACCTGAATATTGTCGCGCCTCTCCTCCAATCATTACTCGCTGGAAAACTAATCGGCTAACACATTTGAAGAACAATCATGCAGCTTAAGAAAAATCCTCAACTCGATGCATTCGATAAAAAAGCGGAATCTTCAGAAAAAAACATTCTCCCTGACAAAAAACGTAAATCATGGGTAGGAACTTTACTGAGAATCACTTTTATTTATTTTCCTTTGGGTAGCATAATAGTTGGTGCGATCGCGTTGCCGAATCTGCTCTCTTGTAGCAATAAAGCGAAGCAGTCAGAAGCTAAACAATATGTTAGATCAATGAACCGCGCTCAACAAGCTTATTTTGCCGAAAAAGGTGTTTTTGCAACTTCCCTTGATGCCCTCGATCTTGGTCTTAAGTCTCAAACAACCAACTACAATTATTCAGTAATTGCTGGTAAAAAAGCTGCATTTAGTTACGGCGTATCCCGCACGGTACAAAAGGATACCAAGAGCGTTGTCGGAGCTGTTTTTTTAGTACCCACTCCTCTTGCCAATGCTAAGAAAGCTGCCGATACAAGTACGATGATAACTATATTATGTATCGCCAAATCTGATAGTCCAACTCCACCTCCTGAACCAATAAATATTAATGGTAAATTAGCTTGCGGTGATGGAACAGTAGAATTGAATAAGTAAAATGCGACCAAAATTATGCCAGAAATTGTCAAAGGGTTCGTCATCTTAGCTTGCATCTTCATTCCTCTAGAAAGAATCTTGGCCTTGCACAAGCAAAAGATATTCCGTCTCGGATGGGCAACGGATGCCACTTATTTTTTTACAGGTCACTTTATTGGCACATCAGGCGCTATTGTTGTGACTGTAATTTTGTCGCTGATGACTAATTTACTCAACCCGGAATTGCAAAGTAAAGTAGCATCTCAACCTGTGTGGTTGCAGTTGGCAGAAGCAGTTATCATTTCAGATATGGCATATTATATTGCTCACAGACTACTGCATGAAGTACCCTGGCTTTGGCAATTTCATGCAGTCCATCACAGCATTGAACACATGGATTGGTTAGCAGCAGTGCGGGTGCATCCCTGCGAGCAAATCTTTACTCAGATTTGCAAAATTCTGCCTCTTTACTGGTTGGGGTTTAGTAAGGAGAGTTTGGTAGCTTATGCTCTTTATTCGGCGGCGCTCGCTTTCTTAATTCATTCTAATATTAAATTAAAATTTGGCATCCTAAAATGGTTCGTAGCCACCCCACAATTTCATCACTGGCATCACAGTAAAATTCCCCAAATCCACAACAAAAACTTTGCTGTTCAGTTGCCACTGTTAGATTTGCTATTTGGCACTATCTATATGCCAACCAAAAAAATGCCTCATCAATATGGAATCTCTGATTCTATACCTGCTGGATATGTCGGACAAATGTTCTATCCATTTTCAAGGATGATGAAAAATGCTAGATGAAAATGCAAAACCAGGTATTAAGCGCTATTCTCGCCTTTTGCTGGCAATTATGGGTTTTGGCTTGACGAGTGTTGCTTCTGTGGGTGCAGTTGCCCTATTTCATCACATGGATATCCTAACTTTTATCGCCAGTTTAGATACGAAACAAGTAACTGTTGCCCAGTTGCAGCAGGGTAAGTTGAAACCAGTGATTTTGATAGATGTGCGATCGCCAGAAGAATACGCGGAAGATCGCATCGGTGACAGTCCCCTTGTTCCCCTAATTGATATTGAGATGGGGTTCGGTGTTAAGCAGATTCAATCCATTGTAAAAGCTAGAGTTAAATCCGATCAACCTCAGCCCGTAATTGTACTTTATTGTGCCAGAGGAACACGATCGGTTAAAGCATACAAACAGTTGGAAAAAGTCGCTCGGTATTCCCAAGAATCTGGAGGAAATGATACTAATAAGATTAAGGATATTAGCCTGAATTTTGTTATCCTTTCAGGCGGTATCAAAGCGTGGCGACAAGCAGTGCCGGCTGCAAAAGATGCTCAGATATTAGCCCCAATTACTTTGCACAGCTTGATAAAGTCTCCATCAGTCACCCTGCTTTCGGAATGAATCGGGGCAGTTGTGACCAAATTGATTTCTATCAAATCTCTATCAATGGAAGGGTGTATGCGGCTGACAGATTAGCTATCTTCAAGAAAAGTAGCCATAATCCTCAGCAATCTGCAACGGTTGGCTGTTTTGGCAGGTACCAAAATAATTAGAGTTAGCATAACTTGATTCCATGCAAAACACGATAGACATACTTCCTTCTTCAGACTCGCGGACTCTTTCCAAAAAGCAAGCCGTACTCCCAAATTATGAAGCAGCCGATCGCCAATTTGTCAATTTGCTAGAATTCGAGGATTTAGACAAGACGGTGGCGACAAAACCGTTACTTGTCAGCGATTTTGAAAGCGCGATCGCCTATGCACTTCAAGCAGCTTACCAACAGGAACCGGGCGATGAGGCCGCTCACCGCTTCTTGCAGCGCGTACTTTACCGCATCAACCGCCTCAACTTGTTTTGGTACGATGATTTGCGCCGCTACAATAACGAGCGATCGCACTATTTGCGTTCCGTGCGCGATCGCATTGAGGAACCTTGGCAGCAGTGGGAAATCGCACAAATCGACGTTGCAGCGCTGCAAAAATTGCCGGATGTCAAGCAAGCCCTGCGCGATCGCGCCGCCGCCGATGTCGATCCTCCTTTGAACGAGAGCGATCGCTATTTGCGGGAACAGATGACAGCAGCCGGATACAGACACCTGCTGGCGGTCGCCTCTTTCGACGGTTTAGTGGAAGCCAGCCGCCTTTCTCGCATCCTCGGTGGCGCCGGCAACGAAATTCAGTGCACCCTTACCCGAGTGCTGATGGAAGAATACGGCGGCGGTCGCCTCCCCCGCAAGCACTCGACCTTTTTTGCTCAAATGCTGGCTGAATTCGATATGAGTACAGAACCAGAAGCGTACTTCGATTTAGTGCCTTGGCAAGTGCTCGCAAGCATTAATCACAACTTTCTGCTGACGGAACGCAAGCGCCATTTTCTGCGTTACAACGGCGGACTCACTTATTTTGAGGTGGCGGGGCCCGTCGCTTACCGCAATTATCTAGCCGCCGCCCAGCGTTTGGATCTCTCGCAGGCTGCGATGGGTTATTGGGAACTGCACATCAAAGAAGATGAGCGTCACGGCCGCTGGATGTTGGATGAAGTGGCGATCCCGCTGGTTGATAGATACCCGCAGGAGGCTTGGGAGCTGGTGTTGGGGTACGATCAGGAGAAGTCGATCGGCGATCGGGCTGCGGCTGCTGTAGTGCGATCGATCCAAGCCACAGAACGGAATTAACGGCTATATAGTAGGGTGCCTCAGAGATTGATGCACCCTAGATCTTGCACGTTCTCAATAAGCCTTTGAGGAACAGGCAAGATGCCTGTTCCACAAGAAATACACTCTTTGTGGAACAGGCATCTTGCCAGTTGCTGACAATGGTGCAACATCTCAGAGGCACCGCTGTATTTTAAAATGCTGTCATTAACTGAATTAGCTCGATCGACAAATCTCTTTGCGACTTTTGGTGCTTCTTAAACAAAACTCCAGCCAGCAGATAGATGTTTTCCGAATAAAAAGCCATTCCCTGTTTTCGCAGAGTGGCGATCGCGCTTTTCACTTTGGGTTCCGAACTATAATAGCCAAAAGTTAAAGGTGCAATTTCAAAATTCGCAACCGAGTAGCCTCGATCCAAGGCATAATCTATCAAACCCACAGGATTAGAATAGCTAGAAACCATCAGCAAAACTTCATCGCAGCCCAAAGATAAAAGTTTCTTAGCAATTGTCGAACCATCACTCCCGCCGTGCAACAGCGGCTGGTAAATCTTATCATCCACCGCCGGCAAGTAAGGCGGATTTGAGATGACACAATCCGCCGACTCGTATAAAGGCGAATCAAAAAAAGAGCAATTGTTGACCGTGTATTTTTCGCTCAGTTGATATTCCTTAATTTGAGACTGAGCAATTTTCCAAGCTACATTATTTAGCTCAAATCCCTGTATTGTCCCATCAAAATCACTTCTCAGCAAAGACTTAATAACGGGACTTCCCTCTCCTGAACCAAACTCTACGATAAGTCGAGAATTGTCACTAGCATTTAACACTAAACTTTCCAAGCAGTGCGCGTAAAAATCCGATTCTTCCGGGCAGTGGAATACCTGTTTCAGAGGATGGGATGAAGTGAGCATAAATTCTGTAACAAAGTTGACTATTTTTAAAGTATCGAATAAGTAATATTCCAGCCATCTGTCGCAAGAGCTATTTTATCAACTTGTACAATCTATATCTTCCTGTTATACCGGGTGCGATCGAATAACTATTACTGCCGGCAGATTATGCAATTAACTAGATTAATCCGATTGACAGATTGCAATTAGAACACTTGCTGGTGAGATATTACCTAAGCAACTAATTGTAAATTTTAATAGTGTCAGATATGACCTTTTTTAATTATTCAGTTCCCCCTCTGCGCCGGAAACAGATTAACATCAATGTTCAGGATTTAGAAGGGCTTTGGCAGGTTCAGTTTCCTCTTGGCAAAGATCGATTTTATTCACAATTTTATACTTGTCTCGATCGAACTTGCTTGCTGTGGAGCTTGCTGTTAATACCCATCTTCGGCACAGCACAATTTTTTTCTGTGAGTTGGATGCTGCAAGCAGGTTTATGGTCAACGCTCAGCCTCGTAGGTACAGCAGCAATGGTAAGTATGACATACTCTTGGGTCAAAATAGAACGCCTGATTTGGGTGCTTTACGGTTGGGTAATACTAATGTTATTAGGATTGCTGATGACCGATTTAGCAATTTTTCTCAGATGGGGAAAAGTGTTGGCTAATCTCTGTCCCCTGTGGTTGGGAATGAGCGGAATTGGGTATTTGGGGACTGGATTTGCAGTGCGATCGCGCGCGCTTTTAGCTGCAAGTTTATTTCACCTGTTAGGGATTTTGATTTTGCCTTACACGGGCGGTTGGTCTTTCCTATTTACGGGAACCGTAATGGTATTTAGCTTGCTCGTTTTAGCTGAATTGCAATGGGATATGCGCCAGCCTCTTAACAGGCTGCATTAACTTCTGTACCTCCGCGCTTCCCACAGCTATCAACGTAAAGCATTAACCACAAGTGATGAGTACATTGCTCAGGACTGATGATATCCTGCCCGCTAGAATAACGTCACTGCAATTGGTTGGTAGTGAGGATGCTTCGTTCTCATCAAAAGTTGAGGAATGAAGCCCTCACTACACAACGGATAGGCGTTATGTTAGCGGACACGATATTACTAATGGCTGATAACTAATTGCCACCAGACTGTACAGATTTGCGGGTTTGGTTAGTATCGTCGCCCTTGTGATGCCACGTGCCACCTTCGCCTTTAACATATTCAGATTTTACGCTGTTCCAAGCAACGCTAGTAGCACCATCGGCGCTCATTCCATCTTCACTAGCGCTCTTAAAAGCTGCCTGAAAAATTTGTTTCGCTCCTTGGGGGAGTTCTTGTGCTTCTGAAGGTAAGGTATCAAATTGTTGTTCTGGCATAATGACCTCTAATTATTAAACACAAATTAAATGTTATATACTAGAACCCACTCCTTTCCTCTCTCTAAAAGCAAGTTTAAGATTGCATTCTTATCCGTCCGAAGACAGATGTAATATTAAATTTATTGGGAAAATATAATGCAACTTAATTGCCGTTGCTGGTTCAGCCGGATTTTGCTAATTTCCCTCCTCAAACAGCCATTAATCTGACTTCGGCTTTTTCACCTGCGAACTTAGAAAATACGTCAGCGCAGCGATTACTAAAGCGATACCCGCTCCCAAGGGAAGGATGTTCGTCCCGCCGTTCCACCGAACTACCTCAGAGAGAAACAATACACTCAACACTACTACAATGACGCTGGTGAGTTTGGTTTTCAGGTCATCAATGGTGTGAATTTCCAGCCAGTGTGGTACTTTGATGCGCTCGTCTATAAACAGCTCGTAAAGCCCGAGGGCAGTAATGTAAAATACTGTGGCGAGGAGAAACAAATCTACAACTTCGATGCTAGACAGAATCAGTTGTTTGGAGTTTTCGCTGGTAACCGGTACTTGAGCTGTGTGCACGATGGTAACGAAGGTTTCCAGGGCACCGTAGATCAAAAGCGTCACAGACGTTGCAAAAGAACCAAATACAGCGATTAACATTAGATAGCGACTTCTGGCAAGAACTCGATGCAGCATAGTTGATGTCCGTTTGGAAAATGTGTTAGAGAACAAGCGCTCTCTGGCATACCTTGGGTTTTACTATATCAGAGTTTGCCCGATCGCACTCACAAGCAATTCTGACGAGTGCGCCGCCGCTGGTTAATTTAATGTCGCGCGGGCCCGAGTCGGATAGCCCTCAGTTCGCCTTAGTGTTTGAGGTAACTCAAAGCCCAGTCAAAAGCCTTGCTGTTGGGGGGTGCAGGTGTTCTGGCCGCTCAGAGCGAGCCATCGGGCGTTTTGAGATAATTTAGTTTCCTGAGAAAGTTTGAGCGGTATGCTACCAGGGGCCAAATTGCCAGCAGCCAGTTAAGGAAAAATAGCGCTCAAAAAAATTTTAAACTAACTCATCTGGCGGAACGCTAAGCCAAAATTGACGGTGACAAAATCAAGAATTTCTGCCTCAAAGCACCTGCAGCCGGGGAAAAATCATAGGAATAACCGCGCTTGTCTCAGAAAGCCGGTTGATTCGTATATGTCTCGTTACTCAACCCAAAATTTTTCAGAGCAACCCGGTTTCTATCCCCCGTGTGCAAGTTTTGATTTAGCTAGTCGGCCACTAAATTAAATTTCATCCACCACGTGAAATAAAAAGCCATTTTGTCAAATATTCCTAAAGATGAATGGCGAACTTGAAGCATACGTAATAGCTTATAAACTGTTAACGCAGCGGTGTAATTAATCAGGGAAAAATAATCGAGGGAACGGGACTAAATTTGCTTCCTTACCTTCATTATTCCGCAGCTAAGGTTAGAAAATTTGCACCTTACGCTGTCAATTTGACCTTGCGGTTTTGGCATCACAAGCGATCGCAGCACTCTAGGTAAAAGCAAGAATTAGCATGAAATCTTCTAAATTGTTGAAAGTTGTTTTAGCAAGCGCTTGTACTTTAGGTTTAGCAACGGTTTCCTTAGCAGTGCCTGCTTCAGCCCAGTCGGGCGGTGCTGGCGGCGGTGCTGGCGGCGGTGCTGGCGGTAGCGCCGGCACAGGCACAAGCGGTACGACTGGCACGGGTACAAGCGGTACAAGCGGTACGACTGGCACGGGTACAAGCGGTACAAGCGGTACGACTGGCACGGGTACAAGCGGTACAAGCGGTACGACTGGCACGGGTACAAGCGGTACAAGCGGTACGACTGGCACGGGTACAAGCGGTACAAGCGGTACGACTGGCACGGGTACAAGCGGTACAAGCGGTACGACTGGCACGGGTACAAGCGGTACAAGCGGTAC
>NZ_JAUBPR010000060.1:0-38226 GCF_036700845.1 Microcoleus sp. S13_C5 | reverse complement strand
TGAATCTGTCTTGAGTACTCGTTCTGGTCGGATTCCTCCTTCTCTTGTGCCACGCTAACCCCGTGAACTTCTACCTTAATCATGTTATCTATATTCGTATTCGATTACTCTCTTTGGGCGATTATCAAAATATTCTAATTCTTAAAGCTACAGACTTTCTGGCTAGTATACAATAATTATAAAACTAGAAGCGAACGACAGATGTTCGATAAAATACTACGACTAATTAGAGAAAAGGTTAGCAATCAGCATTACGTCATGACACTCCACGCTGAGGAAGAAATGGAAGATGACGATTTTACAATTTATGACATTGAACAAGGCCTCCTCACAGGTGAAATACTAGAATGTCAAAAAGATAGAGTGACAGCAGAATCAAAATACCGGATTAGAGGAGAAACTACCGATGGAGGAGAAGTCGAATTAATTGTCAAACTGAGTCCGACTGGAAAAGTTGTTATCATTACAGTATACGTGCCTTAAGCAAGGAGACTTAGTAGATGGTATGCGATATTTGCGGAACAGAAGGTGTGCGAATTCGCCGAATTCCCAGAACCTACGGTAAAGGCAAAGATTTGCTAGTTATAGAAAACATTCCGGTAATAAGCTGTCCTCACTGTGGCAGTAGTTACCTAACAGCCGAAACATTGCATGAAATCGACAGAATTAAACGCCAGCGTAAAAGTGTAGCTGTAGAACGTTCTGTAGAAGTAGCTAGTTTTGCTTAGCCAATGATTACCTTTACAATCATATATTGAAATGACTTCAAAAGTTACCCTCACCATCACCGCAGGCAATCTCAAGGGCAAAGAATTCACTTTTGACACCCGCACTACTTGCATTATCGGCCGCGCCAAAGATTGCTACCCCAATATTCCCGACGACGACAAACACCGCACCATCTCCCGCTATCATTGTTTGCTAGATATCAATCCTCCCGATATCCGCGTGCGAGATTTTGGTAGCAAAAATGGGACTTTTGTAAACGGTGAAAAAATCGGTCAGCGAGAAGCCCATCAAACTCCCGAAGAAGCTGCTCAAATTCAATTTCCAGAATACGACTTGCAGGGGGGAGATGAATTTACACTCAGCGATACTTCTTTTCGAGTTGCTGTTACCCTTGACCCGGAAATCGCCAAAAATATCCAACAACAATCACCCCCAATCATTCCCTCAAATCAAGCCAATCTGTGGGAAATGCTGAAAGCTTTTCTGTTGAAAGCTGTGGCTGGTAAAACTAATATTGGAGTTCTGGGGGATTATGTTTTACTGAAGGAGTTGGGTAAGGGAGGTTTTAGTTTGGTTTATTTGGCGCGACATAAACAAACAAATGAAGAAGTCGCCCTGAAAGTGATGTTACCCAAAGTTGCTGCGAATCAGCGGGCTGTGAATTGGTTTTTGCGAGAAGTTGATAATACTAAATGTTTGAAACATCCTCATGTGGTAGGATTTAAAGAGTCGGGTTATGCTGATGAAACTTTCTTTTTCACGATGGAATTCTGTGAGGGTGGTAGTGTTGTTGATTTGATGGCAAAACGCGGTGTCAGCACTTTGCCGATTGATGAGGCTGTGGCTATTATTGTGCAGGTTTTAGATGGTTTGACTTACACTCATAATGCGGAAATTCCCAATGTCAGATTGGCTGATGGTAGTTTTGCAAAGGGACGGGGTTTGATACACCGGGATTTGAAGCCAGGGAATATTTTTCTGGCGAATGTGGGTGGGAAACAAGTTGCTAAAATTGGGGATTATGGGTTAGCAAAGGCTTTCGATCAAGCGGGTTTAAGCGGCTTAACTCTGAGTGGTAATGCTGTTGGTACGCCGTATTTTATGCCACGACAGCAAGTGCTTGATTATAAGTACGCGAAACCGGAGGTTGATGTTTGGGCGGCGGCGGCTTGTTTGTATGTGATGATTACGGGATATTCGCCGCGCAATTTTGTGGGACTAGACCCGTTTCGTGCTGTGTTGGATAATGATGTGGTTCCTATTCGCGATCGCACTTCCTCGATTCCTCAACCGCTAGCTAAAGTTATCGATCGCGCTTTAATCGACAATCCTGAAATTTATTATAAAAGTGCAGTAGATTTTAAACAAGCCTTACTAAACACTATATCATAAATTAATGAATCCACGATTTTTCTGGCAGTCTCCCAAAAATAAACCTCGTTGGCTTATCCTATTCTTGTTAGGTTTAATCGCCGCTTTGGCAATTGCCGTAACAACAGTTTACTTCAAAAAGGCGATCGCCCAAACTATCGGCCCGGCTTTGTCTGTTGATGTGAGAACCGATCGACATTCCATCAGTCCTGATATCTATGGTATGAATGATTATTTGATCGATCGCGCCCTAGCCAAAGAGTTGCGAATTCCGGTAGAACGCTGGGGGGCAAATCACACCAGCCGCTACAACTGGTTAGTCGATTCTTCCAACAGCGGTGATGACTTCTTTTTCGTGGGTGGCGGCGACAATAAAAATCCTGTTCCCGGCGATTCTATAGATAAAATTGTCAACACCAACCGCCAAAACGGCAGCAAAAGCATCGTTACAATCCCGATGATTGGCTATGTAAATAAATTTAGCACTTGGAACTGCGGCTTTAGAGTAGCCAAATACGGGCCACAAGAAAAAACAAACCCCTACATTTTTCCAGAAGGCGATAAGTGCGGCAACGGTAAGCGTCCCGACGGTACTTTGATAACTGATAATAATCGCCTTGATGTCAGTATTATTAGCGACCCAGCTTTTCAACAAGCTTGGGTTCAACACTTAGTTAAAACCCACGGTACTGCTGCTAAGGGCGGTGTGCAAATTTATCAAATGGACAATGAACCAAGCGGCTGGGGAAATACTCACCGCGATGTTCATCCAGAAGCGACGAGTTACGAGGAATTGCGCGATCGCACTTATCAATATGCCTCAATGGTAAAAGCGACAGATCCCACTGCTAAGGTACTCGGCCCGTCGGATTTTGGCTGGCCTGTATATGTGGATTCTCTCGTAAAAGGCGATCGTGAAAAGCACGGCGGTGTCTGGTTTGCGCGGTGGTATTTGCAACAAATGCGCGCTTACGAACAGCAGAAAGGTGTTCGGATTCTCGACTATTTCGACGAACACTACTATCCTGTGGCGGACAATACCTGTTTGGCCAATTGTCCCGCCGGCGATGCCAAAACCCAAGCGCTGCGACTGCGATCGACTCGTTCTCTGTGGGATGCTACCTATAGTGATGAAAGTTGGATAGGAAAATATAATCCGCCCTTAACAATTATTCCCCGGTTTCGAGAGTGGGTAAAACAGGATTATCCAGGTACAAAAGTTGCAATTACTGAATACAATTGGGGCGGTTTAGAGTCGATTAACGGCGCCTTAGCCCAAGCCGATGTACTGGGGATTTTTGGGCGGGAACAACTCGATTTAGCGACGCTATGGTGGCCTCCGAAGTCTTCGGAACCGGGGGCCTATGCTTTCCGAATGTACATGAATTATGACGGAAAAGGCGGTAAGTATGGCGATACTTGGGTGCGATCGCTTAGCCAAGATCAGGGACTTTTGTCAATCTACGGAGCCGATCGTACCAGTGATGGTACTCTGACGCTGGTAATTATTAATAAAACCCACCAAAATTTGACTAGCAACTTGAGTTTGAATGGATTTAAACCTGCAGGGAAAGCTCAATTTTACACTTACAGTGAAGAGAATTTGGGGGCGATCGTCCGTCAGAGCGATTTAGGTGTCAGCGCCGGTTTTAAGGCAACTTATCCCGCTAATTCTATCACTTTGGTTGCCATTCCAAAGGCTTAATACCCAATCCGGCTTAAATATCCCCACTTATTCTTAGGCCCCCTGGGCTTGGACTTTGTGTGTGTAGTAGCGGTTTCAACCGCCTAGTATAAAAGGGGTTTTAAACTATTAAGCATCGACCATCCAAGCAATACACTGTTGCATTTGCTCGCGCATTATTTGTCGATCGGCATTATACCTGCGGCCGTGTCCCGGCAACACCCATTCAAACGAGTAATTAGCCAAATTCTGCATAGATTTGATTTGTTCCGGCCAAGAATACCAACAGACTTCGCGAAAGCCAACTAGCTGCTGCAAACTTTCCGACCAAGCAAGATGATCGCCAGTGAACAAAAACTTGTTCTTGTAAAGCAAAACTGTGTGACCTTTCGTGTGACCAGGTACAGAAATAATCAACAAATCATCTGCGATTTGATGGGGTTCGCTACCAGACAATTGAATTTCTACACTGCGAGTACCCGCGTTAATTTCGTCAGCATGGAGAATGCGATCGCACCCAAAATGATCGCGGTATTGTTGATGATCTGCCACATCATCGCGGTGAGTCAAGTACAGATAGCGAATGCCGCCCATTGCTTCTATGTTTTTGACTAGCGGCGGTACAAAACGGGGAGAATCAACTAAAATATTGCCCTCGGGACGGAGAATTAAATAGCTGGCTGCGGCGTAGGATTTCTCTGAGTGGTAGCCGCAGTGATAGACATTTTCTGATACGAGTGCGGGTAAAAGTTGCTGGGCTTCTTTGATCCTTTTGGGTTTTTCTACAGTACCGATCGAACTTGTGGGACAAGACAAAAGAGCCACGAGCGATCGCATTTCTTCAGTTTCATTGGTTGGCTGGTGGTAAACCGCAGACTGTTCTCCAGCTTGACCAAATACTTCAGGTGCCATCCACCGACAAGTATCACAGTCAATGCAGGTACTGTCTACATAAAAGTTACCGTTAATATTTTCAGTACGCCTCTGATTAATGTTAGCCATTTTTCTCCCTCTTAATAACCCATATAAATTATGGTAACTTATTATAATGAGTACCCCCCACATCCCGCGGGGGTTGAAACCGTCTCACAGCACAATCCGGTTAAAACCTACTAATAGTTACTTGCTATTTATTGAAAGTAGCTTAGTCTCAGTCCTATGCAAGAGGACTTTCACTTTGAAGCAGGGGTTTAAACCCCTGCCGGACTCTTGCTTCTGCGTGCAAGATATAACTTTCAATTAACAATTCTACTACTGCTTCTGGGCCGCTGGAAAAGCACCCGCTTTCACCGCCACAGTAACAGGTTGTCCGCTGCGGCTCAATTCAAGCTGCAGATCGCTGCCCACTCTACTTTTCTCGACAATTTGCTGTACGCTGCCAGCATCGCTGACTTCTGCACCGTTGATTTTCTTGATCACATCGGCAACGCGAACTCCAGCTTGTGCCGCCGGAGAATCTTTGGCAATTCCCAAAACTAACACGCCTTTATCTTCAGTCAGCCTCAATTTGGGGTTGGGATTTTTATTGAATTCTGCCTTGACTTCGGGAGTAATGCTCAACATCCGAACGCCGAGATAAGGATGTTCGGCTTTTCCGGTTGTTACTAATTGCTCGGCAATTTGTTTTGCTCGATCAATCGGAATAGCAAAACCCAATCCTTGAGCGCCTTGAATAATCGCCGTATTCATGCCGATAACTTGACCACGCTGGTTCAGCAGCGGGCCACCAGAATTGCCAGGATTGATCGCAGCGTCAGTTTGAATAAAGCTGACACGCTTGTCGGGAACGCCGACATCGGCGCTAGAACGGCCTGTAGCGCTAATAATGCCCACAGTCACAGTATTGTCCAAACCGAGGGGATTGCCGATCGCGATCGCCCATTCTCCCGGCTGTAACTCTTCAGATTTGCCCAAACTTACCACAGGCAAATTGTTAGCTTCAATTTTAACAACAGCCACATCAGTAACTGTATCTACGCCTAAAACTTTGCCGACAAATTCGCGGCCATCCTTCAGTTTTACCGTCACCGTATCCGCACCATCAACAACGTGAGCGTTAGTCAAAATGCGGCCATCGGAACCAAAAACAAAACCCGAACCCGAGCCCCGTTCTACCCGATTTCCCGGTTGAATGGGAGATTCCGAACCGAAGAAGCGGCGGAATTGCTCGGGGATCTCATCTGGAACTTGGTTCGTCACGGTGCGAGACGAATTGATCCGCACCACTGCCGGGCCGACTTCCAGCACAACTTTAGTGACAAAATTAGAGTCTTGAGATGGCAGTATATTTGCAGGCAATGCTGAGATTGGCGCTGCACTTGCCGGTTCAGCTTTGATGGCGTTAGAACTTCCAGGAACTTGAGAAGTTAGGGCGTTGCACCCAACTGTTGCGGTGGAACCGAGCAAAACAAGGGATAAAAAAGCCAGTTTTTTCGGTAACGAAAAACGGCGAGAACGCACAGTTGCAGTAGGGATATTTTTGGTTGACATAGTATTGATTTGGTGGGAGTTAGAGCGAGAGTTATAATTAGGGTTTTGCATTTTTAGCACTTACTGGAATTAAGTTAGAACTAAAGGCTGTTTAATTTTAATTCAAGCATTTGTGATATCTGCTTGACTGGTGCGGTTTACCCTACATGGTGGGGTAGAAACCCGACACTCTCCGGCCAATTGTGGATTCCAGCTTTTGAGTGCGATCGAACTGGGTCTGCACTGGCGAATTACCGCCTGAGTGGGATAATACAAACTACACTAGCCAGCTCGCATATTCCGTATTTCCAGCAAATTTTTCACAGGATTGATATCCGAAGTCAACAACAATCCTGCACTCAAAAAAACCAGAATTCTAGGTAAAATCTTCGTTGTGAGCGATCGACGTTAACCTATAAACGGGGTTTTTGGCCCCGCCTCCATCCAGGGAGGATAGCAGCTAAAGCACCGGAAAGCCTCACCCTAAAGCAGGAAGTAAAAAACCTCTAAAGCCTCAACCTAAAGTACCCACTACACCTAAGTCAAAATAGCCTGCCAAAACTCTCTCCCACTCTAAAATTTGAACATAAGAAGGAATTTTACTGCTCCATAGGTTCAATGGAACTAACCGAATCGATTTCCCTCGACTTGTTCCTCGAAATTTCCAAAACATCAACAGTATTCTTAATAAAACCTGCCATCGGCACAGCAACTATCAAACCTGCTACTCCCGCCACCTTAACCCCCACCAGCAGCGACACTAAAATCCACACGGGATTGAGACCGATAAAACCGCCTAATAACCGAGGAGCAACCCCGCTTTCAATTACTTGCTCAATTACTGTAGCGACAGCTAAAACTGTGACGCCGAGCCAAAAGTTGTTTAATGTGATCAGCAAACTGACAATGCAAATACTGAAAGGTGCCCCGAAGGGAATGATGGTCATTACACCCACACCTAAACCAAACAGCAATCCGAAGGGAACTCGCAAAATTAAAAAAGCAACAGTCATCGACAGTCCCATCAAACCCGCCAAAGTTGCTTGCCCGACGAAGTAGTTATGGAAGCTTCGGGCCAGTAACTGTCGCAATTTAAAGTTCAGCTTGGAGGGAAACCATTTAAACAAGCCTTCCCACAGGCGATCGCCGTGCAACAGCAAGTAGAATGTCAGAACTATTGTCAGCAGGAAATTCAACAGACTGTCTGCCGCACCCAAGCCAAATTTGAGGATTTCGCCTGTTAGAGACTGCAATTGAGCTGAAAGTCTCTCGCTCAATTGGGTAGTCAAACCCCTGACATCAATGCGGAGATTGCGATTTTCCGCCCATTTGTGGAACGCTTCAATCTGTTCTGTGCCAGAAACTATCCAAGTCGGGAGTCGGGTGGCGAGTTCAGTAATTTGGTTTAGCAGAATCGGGGCCAGAGTGACACCTAAAACCACCAATACCAGTAAAGTCAAAAACAATACCGACAAAACTGCTCGATCGCGCTTCAGGCCGTATTTCCGCAGAAAACGCACTGGATAATCTAGCAAAAAAGAGAACACTGTAGCGATGATCAAAACTGTAATCAGAGCGCGAAAATATTCAAAGACTAGGAGGGCTAACCAGCAGTTGAGTACCGCTAGGGGAAATACCAGTCCGTAAGTCCACCAATGCGACAGTTGAGTGAAACGTCTCATCTAAGTTAACCGAGTTAAATTTTGAGATGCAAGATGTGAGATTGACGTTGCTATTCGCCATTCTCCCTTAAACATTTTATGCTGCATTTAATTTATATCAGCCTGCTAAAAACTCCCAGTTGCTCGACCAGCAGCAGTAATAAGGCTGCGGGCAGGCACTGCCTGCCACAACCATGTTATATCGTTTCCGCTGGTATGGATAGATTACCTGCGGAAATAATTTTTTTTCTGTTGGCGCGGCAGCGGTTGGCAGCTCGTGATTCAACCTTTTTCCCCGTGCCGTTCGAGAGCTAATTGAATTAAACGGTCTACTAATTCAGGGAAAGAAATGCCGTCCGCTGCCCACATTTGCGGATACATACTGGTAGCTGTAAAGCCGGGAAAAGTGTTGATTTCGTTAATCAAAACTTCTCCGGTTGATTCAATGTAGAAAAAGTCTACTCGCGCTAAACCTGCCGCGTCTATAGCCAAAAATGCTTGCACTGCCATTTCTTGGATTTGCGAGACGATCGCACCGCTGACTTTTGCCGGGATTGAGCAGTCGGCTTGTCCCTGAGTATATTTAGTTTCGTAGTCGTAGAAATCGCTTTGAAAAGTAATTTCTCCCACGGTTGAAGCTTGGGGGTTGTCATTGCCTAAAACTGCACATTCTAATTCTCTAGCAACCACACCGGCTTCGACAATTATCCGCCTGTCGTAGCTGGCTGCGCTATCGAGAGCTGCTTCTAATTCAGCGCGCGATCGAGCTTTAGAAATTCCCACAGACGATCCCAAATTAGCGGGTTTTACAAAGCAAGGATAGCCCAAAGTTGCTTCAATTTTGTCGCACAGTTTGGGGAAAACACAAGGATTAGACCAGATTTCGGAACGGTTAACAGCGATGTATTTTACCTGCGGCAAACCAGCGTGAGCAAAAGCCATTTTCATGGCAATTTTATCCATTCCCAGCGCCGAACCTAAAACCCCGGAACCGACAAAAGGAATTTGCATTAATTTCAGCAAACCTTGCACCGTACCGTCTTCGCCGTTGGGCCCGTGCAAAACAGGGAACCAAACATCTACGGCATTAAAATTAGGAAACTGTCCAGCGGGAGAGTCGTTTTGTCCTGGTTCTTGCTCTATTTCGAGAGGTTTTCCACTGGCTAAGACTTGTTGAGGTAATGTTCCCGACAGCCAGCAGCCGTTTTTTTGGATGTAAAAGGGCAGAACTTCGTATTTAGAGGCATTTTCGTCAGCAGCGAGGGCACGGGCGATCGCCCGCGCCGAACTAATTGAGACTTCGTGTTCCCCCGATCGCCCCCCGAACAATAGCCCGATCCGCATCTTTGTCATTTTTCAATACTCCCGGTACTTTTTGACAAATATACACGCAGTTAGCGCAGCTATCACAGGAAGTATGCGACAGAAACTGAGAATTAAGCATAAGCTGTTGCGAATTTAAATTGTATATTGCGGGCGGCCTCGAAGAAACTGCCCAGTCATAGTTTGATTATTTCTTGACATACAATTTAAATGCCCCAACAGCTTACAGCATTTCTCCTGTCAAACTAAAAGCGCGAATATCTGTAACTTTAACCCGCACAATTTTACCCGCCAATTCTGCAATATCGCCCTTAAAAAATGTGAGACGATTGCCGCGAGTGCGTCCCATCACCTGAGTTGGATCTTTGAGATTCTGGACTTCCACCAAAACCTCTTCAGTGCGTCCGAAATAGCGCTGCGATCGTTCCATCGCCGTTGTTGTCACTACATGATTGATTCGTTGCAGGCGATCGGCTTTCACCTCCTCACTCAACTGATTTTCCCACAAAGCGGCCGGCGTCCCCGGACGAGGCGAATAAGCCGCAGTATTCACCAAATCGAAACCAACATCTTCGATCAACTTTAAAGTCTTCTCAAACTGTGCTTCCGTCTCCCCAGGAAAACCAACAATCGCATCAGCAGTAATCGAAGCATCCGGCATATAACGGCGAATTGTATCAATAATCCGGCAGTATTTTTCCTGAGTATAACCCCGCGACATCGCCTTCAAAATATCATTATCTCCCGACTGAAAAGGAATGTGAAAATGTTCACAAACCTGCGGTAATTCAGCACAAGCCTTAATCAATCTCTCCGTAAAATAGCGCGGGTGGCTAGTAGCAAATCTGAGGCGATCGACACCAGGCACATCCTGCACAAAATAAAGCAAATCCGTCAAAGTATGCTGGTTGCTGCCGTCCGGTTTTGTCCCCGGCAAATCCCGCCCGTAAGCATCAATATTTTGCCCCAATAAAGTTACTTCCTTGTAACCTTGACGGCCCAAATCCTCCATTTCCGCCCGAATTGCCTCCGGCATTCGCGACTGTTCAACCCCGCGAACATTCGGCACAACACAATAAGTGCAGCGTTCATTGCAGCCGTAAATTACATTCACCCAAGCAGTCACCTTGCTGTCGCGGCGCGGCTTAGTAATATCCTCCATAATTTCAACAGCTTCAGTCGCCACAACTTGATTGCCCTCAAAAACTTGTTCCAGCAAATCTTCAAGTCGGTTAGCGTGTTGTGGCCCCATTACTAAGTCTAATTCCGGCACTCTCCGCAGCAGCGCTTCACCTTCCTGCTGCGCCACGCATCCAGCTACAATTAAAGTTAAACCCGGTTCTTGGCGCTTGCGATGAGCTTGCCTTCCGAGGTTAGAATAAACTCTTTGTTCGGCATTGTCGCGAATTGTGCAAGTATTGTAGAGAATCAAGCTAGCTTCGTTCGGGTCTTCCGAGAACTCAAAGCCCATATTTTCGAGAATGCCGGCCATCCGTTCCGAGTCGGCTTTATTCATCTGGCATCCGAAAGTAGTGATGTGATAGCGGCGGGGTTTAGCGGTCATGGCGAATTGCAGGCAAATAAAAAATATAGGTTTTCAACCTTAACACTTTATTATAACACTTCTCTGTTAAACGACATAGGTCTGGTAATTGGGAATTTTAATAATTATAGGGTGTGCAATGCGCCCCTTATCGCTACAAATAGTTGTAGATACCGACAAAATCTGCGAAGTCGGGTATTTAGCTATTCGGTTTTTTTAGTGAGAAAAAAACTGTAAAATTGTTTTGGCAATACCTTGTGCAGCCAAATAAGGAACCCCATTGCCAACAGTTTTAAACATATTAGTCAATGTCATCTTAGCCGGCAGTGCAAACTCTTTTGGCAGTGACTGAATAGCCAGTGTTTCTGCAACAGAAAGCCGGCGAAGTTTGTAAGGGTGCAAGTGAACTTCGTTATTGCCGTAACAAGCTGTTGGCGAATAACGCCATCGGTGCAATCGCTTGAAAGATTTTTTTGAATCATCTCCTTCATCAACGGAAGCAAACCGCTTAAGGCCTGCTTTGGGTTGGAAATAGTGTTTGGCATTGGGATGGTTGAGAACGTCATTTTTTTGGAACCAAAATTCTACCGTTAAATCTTGGGGAATGCCATCAGGACAAGGCACGAAACCATCATCTGCAAAGGCCGTTCTATCAGGCCAAGGATGAGAAAAAATTTCTGATTTGGGATATAATACCTGACTTTGCCAAGGAAATAAACTTTCGGCTAACATTGGGCTTTTTTCCTCTAGGGAAATGCCCATATTTTTGATAAGGTCTTTTCTAACCCCAATCAAAATAATTCTATCCCTATCTTGCGGTACACCGTATTCTATCGCGTTAATTAAACGTTCGGCAAAAACGTACCCCGACTCAGCCAACTGATTTTTGAGTGCCTCGTAAAAAGCTTTATGTTTTTTGGTTCTCCACAAACCTTTGACATTTTCAAATAAAAAGAAATCTGGCTGCTGCTGACAAATCAATTCAATGTATGAAGCTGAAAGTTGACCTTTATCTCCTTCCCCACCCCGGTTTTTGCCACCAATAGAAAAGTCAGGACAAGGCGGCCCCGCGATAAATCCTACAATATCGTGATGCTTGCGGGCATCCTGCATCAATTCTCGCAGGCGAAAAGCTGGTTCTCCCCCTACAAGTCGAGTTACATCTGCTTCCTCTCCTTCGCAATATCCGTATTCTGGTAGCGGCAAATTCAGGCACTGCCGAGAATAGCGGTATGCTTGCATGAAAGGTGGGAAAATTTCATTGACATACGCTACATTAAAGCCGATCGACTCAAAACCCAGATCGAGCAAGCCTGAACCCGAAAAAAATGAGAATATACAAGGAGGACGGTGCATTGAAGGATCACAGGAATTTTGAGTTGAGCTTACTATAAATTATGTTGGGTGCCCAGGGAGGGCTACACCTTACAATAAATTTTATTGGGAATTGGGAATTGGGAATTGGTAGAATACCCGGGGCGGGTTTGAGACGATTATTGTTGGTAAAAACCCCCCCTACAGGTATTATTACAACCATTGCCCGCCTCGGAAACGCCAGTGGGGAAACAAAATCCGCATCAGTGTTTGCGACGCCAGATAAATAGCTAGCCACACTAAACTATAATGCAAAGCAAAAGCTCCCAAGTCAAAATCTTGTGCAGGTATCCCGGGCAAACCAATAATTTTGATTAAAAATAACACAAAAAGTGCTTCCCAAATTCCAGCGAGCAATTGAAACGCGCCGGGCCAATCTCGATCCCAGCGAAACTGCTGGATGTAAATATATAAGGCATCCCAGCCGATGCCAAAAATCGCTACATACCCTAAAATCCAGAAAAAGATTGAGCCTGATTGGGAGGTAATTAAACCCAAACAAAAGGGCAGCGTTACTAAAACGCCTACGGTTGCAAATAACAATAACCGAGTTTGCCAACGGCCGAATAAAGTGGGGGTCATGCGATTTTAGATTTTAGATTTTAGATTGAATGGGAAGGTTGTTCGATTTTAGATTTTAGATTGAATGGGAAGTTTGTTCGATTTTAGATTTTAGATCTTAGATTTTAGATTGAATGGGAATTTTATTCGATTTTAGATGTTAGATTTTAGATTTTAGATTGAATGGGAAGGTTGTTCGGTTTTAGATTTTGGATTTTAGATTTTAGATTGAATGGGAAGGTTGTTCGATTTTAGATGTTAGATTTTAGATTGAAGGCGAAGTTCGTTTAAATCAGTTAAATCTTACATCTTTTACCATTTTCAAGAACAGGCAAGATGCCTGTTCCACAAAGAGTGAGTTTTATTGTGAGGTGGGCAGGATGCCCCCCGTAAAAAACCTATTGAAATACTGCAATATCTCAGTTAAATCCTGTACATTGCTTGTTGCCGAACTTCCTCCTTCAAGTTAGTCGGGGGATTTATTTAAAATCCACTTCAACCACTGCACGAACGATCGCCAAACGCTCAATTTCCGCACACCAGCAACCCGGTTGGCGGCCAGACTTTCAACCGATCGCAAGGCGGCGTATTGCAAGCCCAAAAAACTGTCTACGGGCGCGTAAGGCCCCCCCAAAGTAATCGCGCCTGCTGCGTATACCCGCCCTTCTGCGTTGCTAGCAGAAGAATTCCGCAATTCGGGCACTTCAAAATCGTTGTTAACACTCAGCCGGCCCAAACCGTTAAGGGGAAGATTATATTGAGCTACCAAATCGTTTAACAGGGGACTGGTTTTTACCTTAGCGTCCAAACCCGTAGCATCAATAATAAAATCAGCTTCTAACTTAATTTGCCCCTTGAGTTCCTTCTCCTGAATGTACGTCACCGTGCGGTTTTGACTGTCGCGCTCAACTCGCTCGACTTCCCCGAAGGTAATTTGATACCATCCTTGACTTAAACCTTCTTTCACAATCCGCCGCCAGTCGCTGCGCTGGGCTGTGGTAGTGCCGCCCCAGTCTGTGAGCAACTGCGGGCGCAATTCAGGGGCGGCTTTTTCCAAAAGTACGCGGAGTTCCCCGCCCCAGCAAGCTTTCGGCCAGTTGAAAGGTTGAAATTCGTAGTGATTTTCGACGCTGCGCTGAGCGAGTTTAAATTTGTTACCTTGAGGTTTGGGCGATCGCATCAAATGCAATACTTGAATGTTGCGGTTCCGCTGTCGCGCTTCGTAAATTCGCTGCACCACCCGCGAAGCTACAATTCCCCGGCCTCTAATTAACACGCTGCCGCCGCTGGCCTCCAATTTTTCGTAAACGCCGTCGTGCTTTTCGTAAGCGTTGACAACCGACTCAAAATCCTGGGTTTGTTCGCGGTAAGCTTGCAAGTCCGGCAGAAATTGAATGGCGGGATAGCCGGTGGCTAAGTGTACGTATTGGGCGATTAAAAAAGCGTGCTCGCGGTGATCCGCATCCGATCGAGAATAAGCGATCGCGTACCTGCCGTCATCTGTTTTGCGAATTCCCCGCACTCTACCGTAGCGAAACATCTGATTCCACCCAATCCGATCGACTTCCCTGTCAATAGAATCAAACACATTCACCGCGCGAGGCGTATAAGTTTCGGCAAAAGTCGGTTCAGCAAACACCTGCCACATCAACATCAGTGATACTCCCAAACGCCCTTTGAGCAATTCCTGCCAAGCTTCCCGCAAAGCATAAGGAGGCCACCCCCAAATGTTGTCTGGACAAGAGTCAGAATTCGATCGTAGGCGTTCCCGCAGCGGAATTTGAGAATTGAGGCACAGACGCAGATAGCGGGCGTAAGGCTGGTTTTCCATGCCCAAAACCGCAATTCGATCTATTTTCACGCCGCAAATTCTCAGCAAATCCACCCAAATAAAGCTGCCCAAACCACCGCCAACTGCCGCCCAATCAACTTCTGTCACAGGGAGTCCCCTAGATTCGAGCGATCGCATTGACACTTGAGAAGCTTGCAAAAATGCGATCGGCGGAAATTCTCCCCTACTACTTGTTTGAGGAAGCTGCAACATTATTTGCTGCCCCAATGCGGGATCTGGCCCATTGGTCTGCGGGTTAAAGAAAATGTGAGAATTGACCGACGGCGTTTCAGGGGAATTAACAGCAAAAGAAATGCTGATCGCGTAGGGCCCAACTTGCAGCATATCCCCGTTTGCCAGCACGCAACGGGTTTGGCGAATGCCGTTAACAAAAGTACCGTTGCGGCTACCAGTGTCAGTAACTAAAATACTGTTACCTTCGGTGCCAATCACTGCGTGAAAGCGAGAAACTTGACTGCTGCTGAGGGCAATTCGAGAAACTCGTTTCCCGTTGATAGTGGCGGGCATAGCTTCAAAAATTCGTCCCAAAGCGATGGGTAAGTCGAGTATCGGGGATCGACAATCCCCCGTAGCTGTATCTGTCCAAGTCAGTCGCAGGCGCAAGGGTTGAGAATTCATGATTATTTTTTAAACATCAGCCGTCGGCTTTGAGCTTCCTGCAAAAAAAGATTTTTGAAGTTGAGAGTGTTTAGCGAATACCCTGATTTTCGCTTTTTCTTAAATCTTGCACCATTGTCAAGAACGGGCAAGATGCCCATTCCACAATAGATGAATTTTCTTGTGGAACAGGACGAAAAGCCTGTTCCTAAACAAGTAATTGAGAATGGTGCAACATCTCTGTTTTTCCAACTTTTACGGAGAGATCACTACACTCGCCGCCGCCGCCAAAGAAGTACCGCACCACGGACACCCCGCATTCAACTGCGCGTAAGGCGAAATTCGGCTGCATTTGGGACACTGCAAACCATATTTTGAAGGCCCCGTCGGCTGAAAGTTACCAGGTGCGGGAGGCCCAGACAGCAAAACAGTCTGGGGCGCGGCTACTTGCACCTCCGTCACATTCACCACCTCAATTTGCACTTGGCCTAAATGGATGTGGCTTCCCGAGTTCAATTTTGCTTCGCCTCGGGCGAGAATTTTTCCGTCTACCAGCGGCGGATTGCTTTCGCGCAAATTCCGCACTGCATACTCCTGCAATTCCTGATTAAAAAATATTTCAACGTGCAGCCCCGATACGGTGGGATGCGAAAATACTATATCGCACTTCGCCGGATCGCGCCCTAGTCTCACGGTTCCCGGATTTTTGCTCGGCTGTCCGTTTTCAATTGTCTGAGTTTGACGAACCCCAGCTTCTGTCCATGCTAAAGTGAGCTGGTTGGTCATGATTGTATGGTTTGCTCAAAAATATAAAAAAATACTAACTGATTTATTTTGAGGACGGAGTTCCTCACCAAAAAACTTAATTATAATTATTGACGGCGACTCGATCGCACTTCTAAAAATATTATGTACAGCTATACAAAAAAGCCCTGAATTCGGGGCTTTTAGTGCTCGTATTGGCTTTTTTTGAGAGACTGAATCGCGCTTGCCAGCTTTTCTTTACCGTAAAATTATTAACCGCAGTGCAGCTTGGTTAAAAAATTGCTGTTCAAGATTGGCCAGCGATTGCTAAAAACTAATTCCTGTGGGGTTTTCACCTTTGCAAAGCTGTGGTGCGCTAGTGACGAATTTTGGAGGTTGGGCGATCGAACTACCTCGGTAACTTCGATCGCCCCACCTCCTCAAACGTTCACTGTCCTAGTGCTATCTCTCACGCTGCAACTGTGCAATCTTTCATTACAGGGCCAGCCTTAAGAGACTTAAGCTTCGCTCTTGCGGCTTTTCCGACCGCCTTCGCGACCAATTTGAGCCATGTGTTCGCGATTTCTGCTGACAGCTTCGCCGCCTTTTTGGCCAGCTTGTCTGGCTTCTTCAGGGGTGAATTCGTGTGCAGTTCCTTTCTCGTGTGCAGCTTTTCCGCCTTTGCTAGCAATTGCGCGCTGTTTTTCTGCATCCATAGAAGCGAATCCGCGTTTGCTTTTCTCAGCCATGACTGTCTCCTTGTTTGTTTCTGATTTTTTAGCTCGATCGCGCCTTCGCCTCCCACTGTCGTGGTTACTCCCAGTCAGTGGTGAGATATCCGACGGTAAATTATGAAACCTCATCAGACGAATCTAAGCTTTTGGTTTAACTCGCAGAATGAATCTTTCATCATTTACAACTGTGAACTAAAAATAGTTCACGCCCGGGCACTATAGTTAGAGCCGCCAATTTTTTAAGCTGGTTACTGTCTTTCAATCATTCTATAAACCCCCCCAACTTTTATACCTCTTTCTCAGGTATAGTCATTCTTTAGTTCGCTGGAAGGATGGAACCGAAAGCTGATTGGCAGTAGACTCAGAGGATTTTTTGACTGGGGCGGCGCCACCTCAAAAATTAAAAGTCCAAAGACGGATGCTTTTTTGGTCTTTTTACTTTTTTTTTGATGCCTTCGGCACTTGCCAGTTATCCCTATGTTAGTTGGTCTGCCGATCGAGTTGTTTCTGGTAAGCGATATTTTGGGGCGCAGCGCAGGACGTACTCGATCGCACTTATCAAGTTTACCTTATGACCGATCGAAACATAAATCGGTTTTACCCCTGTTTGCGTCCTTAGCGCTGCTCCTACCGTTGATCCCTCCAGCAGCAAGGGTTGCCAACTGCCACGGTCGAGTCCGACTTCTGAATGTTCTCCAATAAATCGATTTTTGGCAACTCCGATCGTCGCAATCCCTGTCAAAACCCCCAAATGGCAGGCAAGACCGAATCTGCGGGGGTGGGCTAGTCCTTGACCGTCGCACAATATCAAGTCTGGCGTCAAACTGATATTTTCTAAAGCTTCGAGAACTGCCGGCACTTCTCGAAAAGACAGGAAACCTGGAATATAAGGAAAAGTTGTAGGACTGCGAACTACAGCTTGCTGCTGCAACTGCAAGTCGGGAAAACTCAGAACTGTTACAGCGGCGCGCGATACATCGTTTGCACTGTCGTAGCCGACATCTACGCCTGCGACGTACCGAACTGTCTCCAGTTGATTTTCCGTAATTACCTCTGACCGAAGCTGTTCTTGAATGGCGATCGCCTCTTCAATTGTCTGCGGCCAAGGGTGTCGCTGCAACATTTTGATTTTTCTTCAACCGTTCTCATCTAAGATTAACTTATTTTCGGGCATTTTTAAACTCGGATTTTTATCGTTTGTCGCTATAAATTCCCAACTTGCCCAAGGAGTCTTTTTTTCTACTCAGGAGGGTTGAGCAAGGCGGGCCCAGGCTAATTCTACAAATAGAGTCTGTACGTCGTAGACTGAAATTTTCTCTTTCGCTTGTGCTTGCACCAACCCCCTAAAGGTTTTACCTGCACGCACCTGCCATTTACCATTAAAATTTACCCAAAAATTAGCTGTTCAATTTTGAGCTTTTCGCTCTCTAGAAAGCTTTCTCTTTGCGATAGCCATTTTATCGCTTGTCCCAGAGCGATCGAGCTATCTATTTACTTCTTCATTATCTAAAATCATGCTCATTGTCAAGATGATTGAAACATTTATTCATCAATAATCTCACCCAGCTACAAGTGCCATTTTTCATCCCCGCTCATTGAGCTAAGAGGTTCCCCGACCCAGGCAACTATATGACTTTTATGAAAAAAAACCAATGAATTTATGAGTTGTTGCACCCTTAACATGAAGTTATAATCTTAGATAAGCTCGAATATAAAACTAACATCAAGTAACACAACATAGGTGAATTAACATATGAAAACCGTGCAAAGTGTTCGGTACAACCTAGCTCTCTACATCGTCGGTGGCATCGTCTTCATCATCGCCGCCTTAATTTTAAGACCTTTTGCCATCGTCGGCGCAGGGGAACGGGGCGTCATGATGCGCTTCGGGAAAGTTCAAGAGGCTATTTTAGATGAAGGCATCCACCCGATTTTCCCGATCGTTACCTCTGTAAAAACTCTCAGCGTCCGCGTACAAAAAACAGATTTGAAAGCAGATGCAGCATCCAAAGACTTGCAAAAAATTACTACTGATTTGGCAGTCAACTGGAATGTTGACCCCGCCAAAGTTAATCAAGTTTTCCAACAAGTAGGAGACGAAGAACAAATTGTTACCAGCATTTTGAGTCCGGCAATTTCGGAAGTTCTCAAAGCAGCAACTTCTAAAAAAACCGCCGAAGAAATTATCACTAAGCGCACAGAACTCAAAACAGAAATCGACAACAGCCTCAAAAAGCGTTTGGAACCTTACGGCGTCATTGTCAGAGATGTTTCTTTAATAAATTTTGGCTTTTCTCCAGAATTTAGCAAAGCCATCGAATCCAAACAAATAGCAGAACAAGAAGCTAAACAAGCAGAATTTACTGTTCAAAAAGCAACCCAAGATGCTCAAGCTGAAATTAACCGTGCTAAAGGTAAAGCTGAAGCTCAACGCTTGCAGCGGCAAACTTTAACTCCCGAAATTTTGCAGCAGCAAGCAATTGAAAAATGGAACGGCCAGTTTCCGACAGTAATGGGAGGAGGCGGAACTTTGCCATTAATTAATATTGCGCCGCCGAGTTCTCAAGCTGCAACTCCTGCTAAATAAGCGGCAGCGGATCATGATTGCTAGGGCGCGGGGAGAAGGGGAGAAGGGGAGAGGGGGAGAGAGTCTGAGGGGGAGAATAGAGGGTTTTTCACTGCGGAAGTGAAGATGTGCTTTTTTAAATGCCGAACAGCAAGCGTAGACAATACAACTAACCACTAAGGTGAAATCCCGCTGACTTAAATGCGGAGATACAATTTACGTTGCGCGAGTCCTGAAAAACGTTACAGTAAGAAACAACTCGGAAATTGTAAAGGTTTGCTTGAAAGTTCGGCTGATGGGAGATCGGGAGAACCAGTCAATTTCTAATTTAGGTGAAGTGGGGAGTGCCGACGATCGCCATACTGCGTCAGAAGCCCTGTGGCTACGCGATCGAGCCTTGGCAGCTACTAGCTGCGGCATTGTCATTGCTGACGCCAATGCACCCGATTGTCCCATAATTTATTGCAATCCGGCCTTTGAACGGATGACAGGTTACTGCGCCAGTGAAGTCTTGGGGCGCAATTGCCGATTTTTGCAAGGCCCGGATACCGATCGAACTACTGTAGCTAAGATCCGCGACGCCTTGCGCCAAGGTCAAGAAATCCAGACACCAATCAAAAATTACCGCAAAGACGGCACTCCTTTTTGGAGCAAATTATCGCTATCTCCCGTGCGAGACGACAACGCTAATTTGACTCACTTTGTAGGAGTTCAGTCTGACTTGTCGGAACCAATATGTGAAGTGCAACAAGCATTGCAGCAAGCTAACGACCAACTGCAAACGATTTTGGAAGCAGTTCCGGGCACAGTATCTTGGATTAGCTCGGATTTGCGCTATTTGGGGGTTAACCAGCACTTAGCCAAACTGCATGGTTTGCCACCGTCGGCTTTTGTCGGTCAAGATATTGGTTTTCTGGGCGCTAGCTCGGATTTTAACTCTTTTGTGGTGGAGTTTTTTGCCAGCGACGCTACGGAAGCGGTTAAAGAACTCAACGTTAAGGTACAAACCGACCGGGGAGAGTCGGAGGGATACTATTTGATTGTGGCTCAAAAGTACGCTCAGGGCAAAGCAGCTTGTCTGGTAGGGATTGACATTACCGAGCGCAAACGGGCAGAAGAAGCTCTGGTGCTGACTCGCAAGGCGGTGGAAAGTTCGAGTGACGCGATCGGCATCAGCAATGCGAACGGCACTCACATTTATCAAAATCAAGCCTTCTCTCAGCTATTTGAATGGGACACCGCAGAGGAATTTAAACTAGCTGGAGGTATATCGGCAGTTTTTGCTGACCCCGCAGTCGCCAGGGAGGTACTTGACACGATCGCCCAGGGTTATTCTTGGTTTGGTGAAATTACCAACCGCACTAAAAGCGGTGAAACTTTGCAAGTGTTGCTGCGGGCCGATGCTATTAAAGACGCTACAGGGAAAATTGTCGGTCTGATTTACATGAATACCGATATTACCGACCAAAAGCGCACGGAACAAGAGCTGCGGCAAAGCGAGAAGCGCTTTCGATCGTTGATTGAAAATGCTAGAGACATTATTGTGATTCTCGACGAGAAAGGCTTTTGCCGCTATGTCTCTCCTTCCCTAGAGCGGATTTTGGGCTACCCGACGGCGGAAGTCCTCGGCCGGTCTATATTTGACTTGATTCACCCTGACGAATTGCTGATAGTGGATCAAGTGTTCAAAGGTGTCATGCAAATGCCCAGAGTTAGCCTGGGAATGGCGGAATACCGAGTGCAGCACAAGGACGGCTCCTGGTGCGTGTTGGAAGCAGTGGCGACGAATTTGCTCAACGAACCTTCGGTGCGGGGAATTGTGGTCAACTGTCACGATGTGACTGAGCGCAAGATGGCTGAAGAACAACTGTTGCACGATGCTTTGCACGATGCGCTGACAGAGTTGCCGAACCGTGCTTTGTTGACTGACAGGTTGGGGCAAGCTTTTGCCCGCGCCCAACGGCATCCAACCTATCAGTTTGCGGTGCTGTTTCTGGATTTGGACAGGTTTAAGGTGATTAATGACAGTCAGGGACACCGCACGGGCGATCGGCTGTTGGTGGCTGTGGCTCGCCGTCTCTTGACTTGTTTGCGGCCGGGCGATACGGTGGCTCGTCTGGGGGGAGATGAGTTTGTGATTTTGCTGGATGAAATTCACGGTGTTGAGGAGGCGATCGCCCAAGCAAAGGAAATTCTCAAGGCGATCGAACGACCGCTTTATTTGGAAGGTAATAAAGTTTTAATTACTGCTAGCATCGGCATTGCCTTAAGTACCGACAAATATCAGTGGCCAGGAGATATTTTGCGCGATGCTGATATTGCGATGTACCGCGCCAAAGCTCTCGGTAAAGCTCGCTACGAAGTTTTTACCAGTGCGATGCACACTCGGGCGGTGGCTTTGATGCACTTGGAACACGATTTGCGGGAGTCGGTTGAAGAATTAAATTTGAAATCTTCGATAGTGGATTTCGCCTGTGGGACGACGGCGGAAAACTCGCCGATGAGTGAAATCGATCGGAGAGTGGAGCGTCCGAAGTCGCAATTGACTACTTTAAAATTGGAATGTCCTTTTACTGTTTATTATCAGCCGATCGTTAGTTTAAAAAGCGGCTCCGTTATCGGATTTGAGGCGCTGGTGCGCTGGCTGCACCCGGAAAGGGGTTTAGTTTCCCCGATGGAATTTATTGCGATGGCGGAGGAAACAGGGTTAATTACGCCTTTGGGTTTGTGGGTTTTGAACGAAAGCTGCCGCCAAATTATTAAGTGGCAGAGTTTGAATTTACCTGTGGGAAATTCGCCGCTGACAGTCGCAGTAAATCTTTCCGGGAGGCAGTTTGCGGAACCCGAATCGATCGAGCAAATTAAGCAAGTTTTGCTGGAAACAGGTGTTGACGCTCGCTGTTTGAAGTTGGAGATTACTGAGAGTGTGGTGATGGAAGATGGGGAAGCGGCGGCGGCGATGCTTTCGCAGTTGAGAGATTTGGGGATCGGGCTGTGTATTGATGATTTCGGCACTGGTTATTCGTCTCTGAGTTATTTGCACAAGTTCCCGATTAATATTTTGAAGGTCGATCGCTCTTTTGTCAGTCGCATCGGAGAAATGGGCGAAAATTTGGAAATCGTGCGGGCGATTGTGATGCTGGCGCGCAGTTTGGGGATGGAGGTAGTGGCAGAAGGTGTCGAAACCGCTGTCCAATTGGCTCAAATGCGGGCGATCGGCTGCGAGTACGGTCAGGGATACTTTTTCTCTAAACCTCTCGACAGTGAGGCAGCTACAGCCTTGTTGAGGCGATCGCCCAAATGGTGAAGTGAACTAAATATTTAATCGGATCAAATTGCTTGATTGTCAATAAGGGCGATCGATCTTTTCGTACTCAATGCCTTGAGTGTTAAAATCAAAATTGATTATAATAGAAAACTATCGAGATAGGTAAAAATATATGTCTCAATCTATTGTGCCAGCAGTCGAAGAAAAACAGCTCGATACTTCGCCGACATTAACTTTTGAAGAATACAGAGTTTATCAAAGCAATGACGATGTAAAATATGAATTGTACAAAGGCAAATTAATACCGATGGCAACGGCTAGCGCATTACATACAAGCATCTGCGAATTTTGGGTTTACAAATTGCAGCGTTACCTAGCTGAACAAAATCTCGATTTAGTCGTAAAAACTTCTGTGGGAGTCAGAACAGAAGATGCTACATCCCGCATTCCCGATGTAGTTGTTTGCACAGAAAGTTTGTGGCAACAAGTTCTTGCCAGACCCGGTTCTGGCATCTTAGACTTGAGCGAAACACCTTTATTTGTAGTAGAAGTAGTGAGCCAAGATCGGCGAGCAGATTATGTACTTAAACGAACAGAATACGAACAGGCTAACGTGCCGGAATATGTGATTGTTGATCCGACACAAAACAGACAGCGGGTGCGAGTTATGGCATTTCCCGAAGGTGATGACGTTTATACACAGGTAGATTACTTGCCGGGTGAGGAAATGGTATCTGTAGTATTTCCCAATCTGAGATTATCAGTCAATGAAATTTTAGATCCGCCATTGGTAGAAGGGTTAATTAAAGCCGAACAAGCTCAATTGCAGCAACTACAAACAGTCGAACAGCGTGCTGAAAGGTTGGCCGTGAGGTTACGAGAGTTGGGCGTAGATCCTGATGCTGTGTAGGAAATTGAATGAAGTACGTGAAGCGAAGCTATCTCGCAGGGAATCGCCCTTTCTCAGCTTCAATCATCTAGCGATAAATCGCGCAGGAAATAAAAGCGATCGCTTTGCGAATTGTCTCCTTTAATTCGTCCTGCATAACCTGTCAGCGGAGAAGAAAGTTCTACTAAAATTTCGTGCAACTCTTCGCGGGACAACTTCTTGGGTGGGTTAGACATTGAATACGCACCGCTAAGAGCATCGACACTGGCTCGTTCAGAACCAGAATTTTCGTGATACTTTTTCAGAATAGAAAGAACGTGCGATCGCACTTTAATTTCTTGTTCAACTTGCTCAATATATTTAGCAACTTCATCATCAGATTGTCCCGGTTTTAAGTATTCTTTCAGTTTAAATAAGTCCACCGAGTTAGGATAGTTGCTTTGCAGTTTAACCAGTTTTTCCAGCGTCTCAGGATTCATAATTGCCATACCGTGTACTTTTGCTGCATCCATAAGTTGAGGAGTGGGAATGCCAGGGCCAATAATCAACTTAGTTGCTTTTGCGAGTATTTCTTTATCTTTGAGCCGTAGCGTTCCTAAATTCAGCAATTGAACTGCTGTATCGTTAGGGATTTTTTTACCGGCTTTGCACTCGCCAACTAAGGGGTAAGGTTTTGAACACAATAAATCTAAGCCACCAGCACCACCTTTGTGAGCATAATCTATTGTAAACCCCAAAAACTCAAGGCTATCGCGCACTACAATTTCAAAGTCTGTTCCTGCTTGATAGTTGCTTTTATCTTTATCTAGTTCTTTGGTGCGATTTCCCAAAGCTGCTATGGTATTTATCCAAGATAAATCCCGTTTGATTGGTTTTACAGGCTTATCGCTACTCCCACCTAGAAACATTTTGATTTCTGCTTCTAGTTGTTGGGCTTTTGGATTGGTGGTGGATAAATGCACTAATGCACTTTGCAACTCTTCTAATTCTGGATGTTCTGGCGGTTCTAGTTTTTCCAGTTTTTGACGACGTTTAGCAAAGATATTATCGCTCAACACAGGCGTTGAATCAGTAACAGTTAAGGATTTTGGCAAAGATACAAAATTGCCGCTGGGATGCACTGGCATTTCCAGCGGCTGAGGTAGCAGATAAACCCGCAGGTAAGCTACAAAAATAAAAGGACGCTGCTGGAGAATTTGCTGTAATGCCTCTGTTTGCCAGATGGTTAACCGCGACAAAGCCTCTAATGATTCAGAATTGTTCAGTATTTGGCACAATTCGCACCTAGCCCAAGCTTTTATCAAAACTTTATCGGAATTTAACCGCTCCAGTGCCTTTTGAGCAAGTGGTAAAAAGCTTGATCGATAAAAGCGATCGCAAGGCAGATCACCTGAAATAATACCAGGATAAAGTGCATATTGTTCTCCCGGATTAAACATTCGCCAAACTAGCGCTGCGATAGTTCGCCCTTGGATTAAACCCGTTACATCTGGGGCCGGCAAACGGATAGCCCTGTCAAGGTTGACTAACGACATGAGAGTATTTGTGCCAATATGAAGTGAATAGTTTTTGCAGTGTTAATTAAACTCAGTGAGCAAATTGTCAATCGCCTCGTCTGTTTCTTCTTCTTCTGATAAATCAGAAAACATAAATTCTTCTGCCGTTACAGGTTCATCTTCAATCATATCGACCGGAACCTCATAAGAGGGATCGCTAAGAATCTCTTTAATTAACGGGTTGCTAACTCCCAGCATTTTATCGGCACCTTTCTGGGCAATAAATTGGAAAATTTCCTCTTCACTCACCCTATAGTCCACTTCCCGCTTCTTATGAACAGCCCGAATAGCTATCAGCGGTCTGATTTCCTCTTCTTTCAGTGGCACAAATTCACCGCCTTTTTGTCTAATTAGCGGTTCAAGATAGGTTGTCTCTAGGTATGTACTAATTTTTTTGGTGGTGGAACGAACCAAGCAACCGCGAGTCATACCAAAGGTTTCATAGTCATTTAATCTTTTTAATCCAGCGCCCAAGGCTTTGCCACCAGCATACTGAAGCACTGCCACTCCGATACTGATATCTTTGCCGTTTTCCTTCCCAATAACCTTAAAATTGATGTAATCATTTTTGCCTCCTTTTCGCGTGACTTTCTCTGTAACTTGTTCAACACTTACCCTTTCCACTATTTGACCAATCAAGGTCTGGAAGCCGAATAAAAGAGCATCAGCAAGCAGGTATGTCTGTTCTAAATAATCTCCAAGCTCTTCATCTAACTCTTTGGTGAAAGCAAGTTCGACTGGATTTAAAAGTTCTTTTTCCTTTGACTCTTTCCTATCAGTCAGAATAGGAGGATGACAGTTATCTTGACACCATTTCAAAACCTGTCGGATAGTTTCTCTTCCCTCACCAATTTCGCTGAGTTGGCTTTCTGTAAATGGATACACAGGAGTAGGAGGAATTAAATTTCGCAGTTCGTAATACTTTTTTAACCAACAAACAACTAAATCAATAATAGATTCCCGATTCATGTACTTTAAGTCAATTGGATTTCCATGAGTCGAAACCTTATTGTACACCCCACCGGGTAGCTGCTTAATTTTATTGCTCCATGAATCGGGCATCATGACGCTTAGAATCACACCGCGACTGAGATTTTGCAATAAATCTTTGATGAGTCCAGCAACGATTTGGCTGATATACAAACCGCTAATATCATCGTATGCCTCACTCGCATCTAACTCATCAAAACAAATGACAAGTTGGTTATACTCGCTAATCAAATCTAACATTTGCAAAACTGCATCAAAAGATTGTCGCTGGCTGGGTAATTCCAGTTCATTGGATTTGTAGTTAGCTAATTCTTGACCTTCTAACCATTTTATTGCATAAAGTGATTCCTCATCTGATAGAGTCCAAAATATTGCTTTGACAATATCAGGGTCGCTAACTTTTTTAGTTTTTATAAATGCTTTGGTCAGATCTTTTACCCATTTATTGACTTGCTTTGAACTGCCCTTTTCAAATTTTTTTACGAGTTCTTGAGACGAAAAAACTTTAGCCTCTGCTTTAGCAGCTTTTAAGCCCTGATTAACCATTGCTGTAGCTAGTTCTTGCCACTGTGTCACGCCTTGCCCGCCAACTTTTCCCAAACTTTCAGCTAAAATTCGCTGAAATTCTTGCTTGATTAGTCGCAGATCACCATATTTGTTGGCGTACACAAACAATCCTCCGCCTTGAGATTGCAATCGATGGCGAATGCGACTAATAATGTGGGTTTTACCTGTTCCGTCTTGAGCTGTTATAGCAATAGAAGTTGTTGAGTATTGACGTTTCTGAATGCACTCTAATGCTTGAAATACTGCATCAGAAGCATGGGAATTTATAGATTCAACATCAAAGAATTCTTTGCCCCAAACATCACCAGCATTAAGATAAGGATGTTTAGCAAATGGGTTTAGATCGAGCAGAGCAGCATGAATTTCTTCAAGTGAGGAAACAGGAGAGTTAGTCATGGTAATGTGTGTGAGGTAAAGAACTAAAAAAGTATTGAAGTCAATTTGCGGAACTTGTGCGTTTGGCGTAGTAGCGCATTCCGCCAAGTTTAGTCTTGATAGAATCTTCTGTCTTATCGAGCGTGATGTCTGTCATCTCACCACCTATGAGCTGAAAAATATCATTAGCCTGCATTTCCAACAGCCACTCATTGAACTCCGATCGCCCTACCATTTCCCCGATCGCCCGCCGCATCCGATAAATCGGCACTAAATCGTCTAAGTTATAATCCCGGTTCAAGGTGTCATACACATCGAGCGCCACAGCCTTAAAATCGTCATAGGATGCGATCGTCCCTACATCCCCCTTCCCCTTCTCAACCCGAACACTCGCCGCACTATCCTGATGCCGAATCCACTTCAACAAAGAATTTCCCAGCCGAGTACCAATTTGAGAACCATCAAACTCAAACAGAGAATCCTTACTTTTCAAGCCTTCGGCTAAAACTTCTTTCCCCTTCGCGCTCAATTCCACCATCGTCACCCGATTTACCAGCGAATACTCGATCGCCCCAGTCGCCTGCAACTCGCCGAGCACTTCCACATATTTCTGACTCGTCTCATTAGTCCGCACAATCCGCTTAGTCAAATCCCCCTTTTTCACCATCATTTTGCCGCCCCCCAAATCCCACAAATTCAGCAGCACCCGAACTTTCGCCTTCGCATCCCAAACCGCTTGCTCTTCCGGTGTCAAAGTCTTAGACACCGCAATTTCATCTTTCTCAGACATATTCATACCTTTAAATACTTGTTCTTAGTATCAAATTTTATCATAAATCTTGCTGACAAACATTTCAACTTTTCATCAAAATCTCGCCCAACGCTGTACACAACTTAGGCAAATTTAATTTTAAAATAATTGTTATTGACTAAAAGGAAATCGTTTGATAGAATACCTAATCTAACGAGCGATCGCACTTCAAATTCTCCACAGCAAATGCGATGAAACAACCTGAAGCACAGCCCGCTTTACTCTAGCAAACTCAACAAATATAGCGATCCCAACCTTATTCAACCACCTGCAACCCAGCTTAACTGCGACTTTAGTTCAATGCCAGATTCAGCCTTTAGAAAGACGAATTCAACTTAAACATCTTGTTACATTGCAAAGGCAATCAAAACATTGAACAACATTTTACCCATGAAAACTATTCCCGACCAAATTTCCAACATCAAAGAAAAACTTCCCGACGTTACTCCGACCCCTCCCGGTTTAAAAGCTCAAGCATCTAGCCACGACCTCAAAGCTCGTTTAGATTGGGGCGAACCCGGACTCACAATCATTGACGCCCGTGATTTTGAAAGCTTCACCAAAAGCCACATTACCGGCGCTGTAATGATGCCAATGGACGAATTAGTCGCCCGAGCACAATCGAGTTTAGAACCAATCCGCGATATCTACATCTACGGCGAAAACGACCAACAAACCGCCGAAGCTGCCAATCTTCTCCGTGCAGCAGGCTTTCAAAAAGTAGCCGAACTAAAAGGCGGAATTCCTGCTTGGAAAGCCATTGACGGCCCCATTGACGGTGCTCTCGAACACGATACTCCCGGCCCCGACGCCTACAACGTTTTCTCTCGCTTGCAACACCACGCCGAAGCTCAGAAAATCAACAAATAATATCAATTCCCGTTGCACCGGAATGATTGTTGACTGTTGAGTGTTGACGGTTGACTGTCAGTCAAAAAACTGAATGATTTTTGAGTGTTGACTGTTGACTAGATTTTATTATTCCGATGCAACCGGAAACGATATAATCTCAGATTTGTGGCAGGAGTCGCCCACAGAATCTGACACTTAATAAACCCGGTATCGCAAAAGTTACCGGGTTTTTCAATCAGAACTTATACCCCAATACGCTTGGGTTAAAACTGTTTATTCCCCGGAGATCCCCCTAAATCCCCTTTAAGAAGGGGAGTAGGGGTTGACTTTGAGTAACTTCTTGTCCCCACCTTCTTAAGGGGGGCTAGGGGGGATCGGGCTTAACTGAACCATATTGACTTATACCAAATCCTGCCTCAATTTTCTTAGTTCTTACAGACTGACTTGCTTTGTATAGCCTAGGTTTCAACGGGAGCATCTCATATTTGTAAAAACACTTCTTCTGCCTCCTTCCTTCTTCCTCTTTTCTCCTGGCTCCTGACTCCTGACTCCTAACTCCAATTTCTAGCTTGGCTGCAAAAGTGAGATGCTCCCGTTTCAACCGCCGACTCTTAACTTCCTGCCATCCAAATATGCCTTAACTTCCCCAAACATTAAGCGGTTTGCATCAAAAGTAATCCGTTTAACAGCTTCCTCAAAAGAAAGCCAAGCAGAATTTTGAACTTCCTCCTCTTGCAAAACAACTTCCATCGAATTGACAAAACCTAAAAAGTAAGTCACAGTCTTTTCAATCGGCTCCCCATCCTTAACAAAAGAATAGTGTTCCGTAAAACTCGGCTCATCCAGCATTTCAAAATCCGATATACCAGTTTCCTCCAGAAATTCCCGCCTTGCCGTTTCCGCAGCAGATTCCCCCGGATTCGCGTGACCTTTCGGAAACGCCCAATGTCCCGCTTGATGTTGAATCAACAAAAACAAAGCATCAGCTTCGTTTCCAAAAATTGGCACAATCCCAAAACATTCATCTTTCATTTGTCTGATATTTCCTATTAACTATTATGTTTTTTTAGTCCGCGTAAGCGAACTTAATTTGGGTAGAGGCGATTTCAATCCCCGAGTCTCGGAAATTCCCACCCTAACCGAGTCGGCTGTTCATAAACCCGCTTCAAAGTATTAACATCCCTCGGTGAAATAGGCGGAGGATTTCTCACCTGAGAAAAATAAAGCACATCAGTTTCCATCATACTGTGGCCCCAAATTCCCAAAGCGTGACCCAACTCGTGCCGCGCCGTCGCCGGAATATACTTACCCACTTGAGTCGGATTCAAATAAACCGAAAACCGATGAGATAACACAGTTTTATCTCCATCGCGACGGGCATATAATTCATAGGTAGCCTCTCCAGAGCGCGATCGCAAAACCCCTTGACGCAAAGGCGGAGCCCGACGTAAAATCCTAATATCAGCCACCTCCGAACTATCAACCACTTCCAAAGGCAAATAAACCCCCCATTCCCGCACCACATCCAACACAGCCGCTACCCATTCTTCAGACCTATTAGCATCAACGGGACGCTCAACATAAACCTGAATCGGAAACTTCGACCACAGCAAATGACCGAAATTCGGTGGCTTAACCTGGTCAAAATAATCACCACTATCCGTCGAATCTTGCCAATTCGCCAGCGTTGGCGGCAAAGGATGAACCTGTGGATTCGGCAAACTATTCGGGAGAGGAGAAAGACTCGCCGCCGGAGTATTAATCTGACTAAAAATTATCAGGCTAAAACAACATAAAGCCAATCCCAAACCAGCCAGCAATCGAGGTTTTACCGTAACTTTCCCCAACCGCATTTTTGCAACCGCACTTAAATTTCATCTTTAGGGCGGGCTAGAAGCCCACCCCACACTATTTATTTATGTGGCACGGGTGTCTCGCCCGTGAGCTAATGTGGCACGGGCGTCTCGCCCGTGAGCTATCGAATCTTATAACTTAGGCGTCAACCAACCAGCACTCAAAATCACAGTCAAACCCATAAAAACAATAGACAGACCCCAAGTAATCCGGTTCAAACTCGTTTCTGCACTCTTGGCGCTGGTAAACAATTGAGCTTGTCCGCCAATCCCTCCAATACCATCGCCTTTAGGACTGTGCAGCAACACAAAAACCACAAGTCCTAAAGCAGACAAAGACCAGATAACTTGTAACACAGAAACAATATTCATAATCAGGGGTAATTGGTAATTAGTAATCGGTAATTTATTATCATATCAAATTCGGTCGATCGCCCGGAATTTATGCAGGGACACTCCAAGAGCCTATTGGTGTCAACTTAACGTCAAACCCGCAGTCCGGCAGGGAATTCATTCCCTGCCTCAAAGCGAAAGTCCTCTTAAGAGGACTGAAAAGAAGAATTTTTGGTACTGCTGAATCCAAGTATGATTTTGCCGGATGGGGTAATTCTAAGTGCTTACGCTGTCAGCAGTGGGGCAAGCACGGGGGAATTGCCCCTACAAATTTCATACCCCAATTCAGCAACGCCGAATTTTTAAACTCATTAGTCCTCTTGAGAGGACTTTCGCTATTAGACAGGGAATTCATTCCCTGGCGGACTACCGGATAGGCGGGAGGACTGGGCGGATGACAGCTTAAATTAACACCAATGCACGGCGCCGCCTTTGTCCCTACTGCTGCGTTCCTACTACAATCGGACTCGCACAGGAGTGCGATTGGCGCGAACTTCAAACTCAGCCGATCGAATCATAGAACGTCCCGTCATCTCGGGGGGCTGAGGCAACCTCAACAGCTCCAAAATTGTCGGCGCAATATCCGCCAAACAACCATCCGTCCTCAGAGGAACATCCGTTCCGTGACCCGGAATCTTCAGACCTTCACCTTCTACCAGAATAAACGGCACCGGATTAGTAGTGTGAGCCGTCCAGGGATTCCCGTCCTCGTCAAACATCTGCTCAGCATTTCCGTGGTCAGCAATAATAATTGCCGTTCCCCCAGCTTTACTAATGGCGCTCAACAGCCGCCCCAAACATTTATCAACAGTTTCGATCGCAATTATCGTCGCATCCATCATCCCAGTATGTCCAACCATATCCGGGTTAGCGTAGTTAATCACCACAAACGAATAGATGCCTCTTTCCAAAGCCGTCACCACCCCATCCGTCACCATATCCGCCGACATCTGGGGCGCCTCATCGTAAGTCGCCACCATCGGGCTCTGCACCAACTCCCGGTGTTCTCCTAAAAAAGGCTCTTCCAGACCCCCATTAAAAAAATAAGTCACATGAGCGTACTTTTCTGTTTCCGCTGTCCGCAACTGCTGCAAACCGTGCTTAGAAATCACCTCGCCCAGAATATTGTTCAAATTCTGCGGTTCAAAAGCCACCATTACCGAGAGTTTCGGGTCGTACTGAGTAAAAGTCGCAAACGCCAGCGGCTCAATTAACTGCCGTTCAAACCCCTTAAAATCCGGCGCCACAAAAGCCTGAGTCAATTCTCTAGCCCTGTCCGGGCGAAAATTGAAGAAAATTACCCCATCGCCGGATGACACCGCCCCCGGAGCAATCCGAGTCGGAACAGCAAACTCGTCGGTCACTCCTTCAGCATAGGAGGCCTGCAACACATCCATAGCTGATCGACCATCTGGAGCACCCTCAGTCGTCATCACCTCGTAAGCACGCTGCACCCGATCCCAGCGCTTGTCCCTGTCCATCGCGTAGTAGCGGCCGCTAATGGTCGCAATCCTACCGACCCCTACCTCTGCGATATAACTTTCAATCTTGCCTAGAGCTTCGACACCCTCTTTCGGAGTAGTATCACGACCGTCTGTAATCGCGTGAATGCAAACATCAGAAATTCCCTGTGCCTTTGCTAATTGCAGCAAACCCTTAATATGACTGAGATGGGAATGAACCCCACCTTCAGAACAAAGACCAGTCAGGTGCAACTTGCCACCCGTGGCGCGGACTTTCTCGCAAAGCTCAACCAGCGCCCGGTTGTTGAGCAAAGAACCGTCTTCGACAGCATCCGAGATCCGCACCAACTCTTGAGGAACCACGCGGCCCGCGCCCAGATTCAAGTGACCAACCTCTGAGTTACCCATTTGTCCGTCTGGCAGCCCTACAGCCCGGCCGGAAGTGTGAATCAGAGTTCTGGGATAAGCGGCCCAGAGACTGTCCATCACGGGTGTTTTTGCAGCGGCGATCGCATTTCCGTCTTTTTCTTCACGATAACCCCAGCCGTCTAGAATAATCAGCACTACAGGAGATACAGACGCTTGTGCCATGCGAATACCTTATTTACAATAATTAATTTCTCGATTTTCATGATTTCCGATTTGGCGGAACAATTTCCGCTAATCAGTTTACATATTTTCTAAGATCCGGCGGAACAAAGCCAACCTAAAGTCCCTTAGCCACAGCATTGTGGGAACTAATTTCGACCTGATTTGGGAATTGTTTAATTGATTGCCTTGCCCTGTACTCTGAATGCACATTCGGAGGCTGTTACCGATCTCACCAACAGCGACCCTGCTTTTGCCGCCGCATTTTCACCAATTGTTCAACGGTAGGTTGCTATTGAAACACTAAGAAGATTACCACAGATGGCGGACTTTGACTACTGCCTTAAGGAATAGATTAAAAAGCTTTGAGTGGGCTGGGAATAACGTTCAACGAGTTGAGCAAAAATCGGTTTCCGAATCGGCTCACTTTCAGCGGACATAAAATTCTACAACATCTTTTTTAATTTTGACATCGTAATTGCCAAAGAAATCGTGACCGAGCAGACCTATTGGCATTTGTTTGGCGATCGCCACTTCGACATTTTGGATCACAGCACCCCCAACCCGCATCGATCGCACTACGCCGATCGGGAACTCGACAACGCTACCATCAGCGATCCCCGCTCTCACGGTACGCACCGGCCTCACTCCCAGTGCAGTAGCCATCTGCTGAGAAATCAAAGTCCCGCTCGCCCCGGTATCGAGAATCATCTCAAAAGTCTTGTTGCCGTTAAATACCACATCAATCACCGGCGTCCCGCCTGCGCGGCGCTTGATTTTAGCTTGAAATACCTGTGGATTCCCCGGTGGCTTCGCCCGTTGGTTGGCTGGGGGTTTGGCACCAGGATTGGATGGGTTCCAAAACTGAGAGTACAATTTGCCAGTTGTGAATCCCGATCCCGTTATAGTGGGATTCCCTTCGGGATAGCTGCGCCGCGCGTGCTGCTGGGAACTCCCATCGGGCACCAATGTCATCACCTGGGTTTCTGGCTGATGTGAATCAGAATGCACCTCGCCACCCCCCACCGAACCCAAACCCACCAAAACGGTGGCAAAAACAAAGCCCGATCGCCAAATCCGCTTGAGAATCACTTTTGCCATTATCTAAATACCTTAATTAATTCAATATGTCGAACAACGACCGCCACTGATATCCTAACTTGATCCACAAAACCGATCGCCCGAAGATCCCGATCTGATCATCACGAAAACTTGGCAATTTTCAAGCGATCGCATAACATCGAACACAGATAAACTTATAAACGGCAACAGACTGTAATTGCACAGCCTTGTTGGATATCTTGAAATTAAGGATTTGGGGGCGATCGCCAATGCACAAACTTTTATATTTTGCAACTATAGGACTACTAGCTTTCTCGATCGCAGGCTGTGGTGGCGATGGCAGCAACACAGCCAGCCCCAGCCCCAGCCCGAGTGCAGCCTCTCCGTCTCCGGCAGCCTCTGCCAGCCCCACCCCAGGAACTCAGACATTCCAGTCTCCAGTAGTAGCGGCCCAGCCTCCAGGGTTAATTCGATCGACCAACCCAGACGAACGAGCAAGACAGGCTCAAACAGGCATCGGCAACAAAAAGGACAGGAATCCAACGCTTCCGCTTCAGCCGGTGCCCCAAGGCCCTGTGACAGCCAATCCTTCTCAGTTAGATCCCTTTGGGCCGCTGCCGCCGATCGCATTACAAATCCCTGGAGGAGCCAGCGGAGCGGGCGGGACTATCTCAGAAATCCCCAAACTGCCACAGCGACAAGTTGCCGTGCTACCCCAACTTCCTGAGTTATTGGCTCCCCCCCCAATTAACAGGCCTAATCAGACGGTTACTATCGCCAGGCGACCCACGGGCGGTCGATCGGGCGCTCAGCCTGTACCAGGTCGATCGGGAGGCCCTTTACTTCCCGGAGGTGATGGGGGGCAAATTGGCTCGCCTCCCCTAGTTCCAGGGCTAACTGCTCCTCGGTTAGGTGGCGGTGGCGGTGGCAGAAATGGTTCCTTACCCGGAGGCACCGGGGGACAAATTGGCTCGCCGCCCCTAGTTCCGGGGCTAGCTGCTCCTCAGTTAGGTCGTACTCGTACATCTCCGCCTGGACTCGAACCAATAGCAGCTAGACCTCTAGGAGTGCCGAATCTGCCGGAACTGCCAGTAGACAAGCGCCCCCCCCAATGGAGAGACCCCAATGCCAGGGTAGGAAGAGGTACTGACACCCGTCCTCCCGGAACTACTGGGCCAATAGCAAGTAGACCCCAAGATGGGCGGAATCCGCAGACTCGCCGTCCAGGACCCCCGCGCCCGCCCCAACCAATAGCAGCGAGACCCATAGGAGTGCCGGATCTGCCGGAACTGCCAGTAGACAAGCGCCCGCCCCAGTGGGTAGACCCCAATCCGCCGCCTCCTCCCGTCATCCCAGTAGTTCCGCCACCGCCTTCTACTGACCTCGCCACAGGCACTGAAGTCAGCGGGGTGGTAAAAGTCGGGAGCGAGACGCAAGTGATTGTCAAAGTACCGAATGAACCAACCAGCCGATATGTCAAAGTCGGGCAGCGGCTGTCTAACGGGCAAGTGTTGGTGAAGCGGGTCGATCTCAAGCAAGGAGGAGATCCGATCGTGATTCTGGAGGAAAACGGCGTTGAGGTAGCCAAAGGTGTTGGCGAAAAACCCGCCAGTCGCCAGCCACAACCAGCCAATGCAGTTATTAGCCGTCTCCCAAATCCGAATAGCTCAGCGCGACGCTGAAAATTGACAGTAAAGCAGGAAAAATGCTAAAGGCAAAAATTAGAGTTTTTGCCTTTTTGCATTTAGGGCAGATCTCGAACCTGAAGGTAAAATTAGTAGAGGGATGAAAAAATAGAGGACTTTTCAGTGAGTATTAGCTTCTAGAAAATCCCTATTAGTAATTGAAGTTAAAGGAGATTGATCATGCTCGGTTCAATTCAAAAATTAGGGATGGTGATATTAGTTGCTTCTTGTATCGGCAGCGCCACTAATCTCTTGAATCCCCAGCCATCAATGGCTCAACCAAAACCAGAGAAAAAACCCGAAGAAGGAAAACGCCCTCCATTCTGCCAAGGAAACCCTCCTACGGGGAGAGTGAAATGCAATTACGAGGGAGGCGATAACTACGAGGGAAATTTCGTCAACGGCCTGCCCGACGGCAGTGGAGTCTACGTGTACGCTAATGGCGATCGCTACGAAGGAAATTTTCGGAATGGAGTGCCAAATGGTAGAGGGACATTCATTTTTAAAGATGATGCCCGCTACACAGGCGTGTTCCAAGACGGCACAATGAGATCGGGGACGGTCGTTTTTCCCAACGGCGAGCGCTACGTCGGAGAGTTCGCAGTCGTCAGGAACGTTCAGACTGATGCCATTAGCAGCCAACCTGCAGGGCGGGGTCAATTTTTTTACTCGAATGGCGATCGCTATGAAGGACAATTCTTTGCAGGCTCGCCCTTTGGCCCGGGGGTATTGGTGCGGGTAGACGGCACTCGCTGTTCCGGCAGATTTTTCAATCAAGAACTTGACGCTAGTGTCACCTGCACTTTCCCCAACGGTACGCGCTATGAGGGAGAATTGCGAAAGGGAGTGCCTCACGGTGTCGGAACGATGATCGATGCTAGCGGTAGACGCTTTCCGGGGGTATTTCGCAACGGCAAGCCCGGAGTTTCGTAAAGGATAAATGATTGAGGTTTTCCGCCAACTTTTGACAACAAATGGGACAAAAGACAAAGCACAGAAGAAGATAATATCTAACAGCGCATAGGAGCAAGTTGATTGATGATTTCCCGTTCTTGGACCAGTGGAATCGCTTTATTAGTTGCATCAGTGTTGGGAATTGGTAGTTACGCGACTTATCCCTTGCCCTCAATGGCGCAAGGAACAGAAGCTAAAACCGGTCGCTGCGTGCCAGCTATCCCTACAGGTAGAGTTAGGTGCGATTATGACAGCGGTGATAGCTACATCGGACAGTTCGTTAACGGTTTGCCCAGTGGCACTGGGGTATACGTATATTCCAACGGCGATCGCTATGAGGGGCAGTTCCGTCTGGGCAAACCAAATGGTCGAGGACAATTTATATTTAAGGACGACGCCCGCGTCGAGGGCCTATTCCGAGATGGCAAAATCAGCTCCGGGACAGCTATTTTTACTAATGGCGATCGCTATATAGGGTCGTTTTCTCTTGATCAAAAAGTAGGCGTGCCCACGGGACAAGGGCAATTCATTTTTGCTAATGGCGATCGCTTTGTGGGTCAATTTTTAGGGGGCAAGCCTTTAGGTACGGGAGCGTTCACCCGGGCTGACGGCAGTCGGTGTTCGGGACAGTTCTATACTCAAGAACTTGATGGCAAGGGTAACTGTTCGTTCTCCAACGGTATCCGCTATCAGGGAGAGTTACGCAAGGGATTGCCTCACGGCAAAGGCACAATTATCGATACCAGAGGGCGGCGACTTCCGGGAGTATTCCGTCAGGGCCAGCGGGTAGAGCAATAAACTGGGAATAAGTGCGATCTATTAGTAAGGGCAGGTTGAGGGCTAATAATTTTTGCACAAAACCTGCCCTTGCTAGGTTTTAAAGTCAAAACTATTGATAATTTATTACCAGCTTTTTCTCAAGCGAATTGCTAATCTTAAATATCCACTTAATGGAGTTAATGGAGGCGTTTTGATATGACAACTACTGCTTCTGCTTCCGGCCGCACCGGCCAGTTTCCCTTCGACTTTGCCCCGCAGCGGACTCAAGATGCTGATTTGTTGCGACAACTCAATTTTGTGCCCGGCTTGAAGGAAATATTGGCTTTGCGCCAAGTTCATGCTTTGGAACACGCTACTGTTTGGGTACTCAGCCAATCAGTTGGTGCGACCACAGCAAGAACCGATAATGAGTTATTGGGCGGGATGTCCACAGACCAAGGGTTTTATCTTTATGGCCACGTTAACATTGCACAGTTGCGTCAGGCAGTGCGCGAGGCTTTGCAGCGGATTGCCAGCGGAGAGTGGGATTTAGCTGTACATCCCCGCTGTGGCACGAATTTGTCGGTGGCAATGCTGCTAACGGCAGGACTTGCTGTCGGCATCAATTTAGCCCTGCCTCGCGGGCCCATTCTGCAACTGTTAGGTTTGGGTGCAGCGGCGGCGGCGGCAGCTCAGTTAGCTCCTGATGTGGGTTCTCTAGCTCAGCGGTACGTCACAACGGCTATTCCGTTTAATTTGAGTGTTGTTGATATTACTGTAAGTCACGACTTCTGGGGACGCGAAGCTCATTTTGTGCGGGTGCGTTGGGTTGAATAGCTGCACAGTATCAAGCCCGATCGATAGATATAACTCATCGGGAGCGTGTCACTTTTGCGATGAGTATAAATACTCATGAACCCCACCATGACTTTTTTACCGATCATCAGTATAAT
>NZ_JAUBPR010000059.1:0-38780 GCF_036700845.1 Microcoleus sp. S13_C5 | reverse complement strand
AACCTTTTAAGTGGACATATAAGGGTAAAGTCTTGGCTGTCTAATAGTCTGTGTATTTACGCCGAGGTGTACTAGTCAGTAGGTTGGCTTGCACTAGATTCAGGCCAACAGTGGCAAACCATGATCTAGTGGGGTTTCCTCCCTCAACCCAAACCTACTAGATATACCAAACTATCAGCCGCCTTCCAGGTTCAAGATTTACTATCCCGCAGGATGTTGATTTATTCCCACGGATCTGATTTTTTTGTGACACAATAGATTTTAGTATCCATCTATGTGAGGATTGTTCATGGCCCGTTTTAATCAAATCCTTGTCCTTAGCGCCATCAGCCTTATAGCTTTGGCTGGTTGCGACAGCGCTAAAGAAGCTTCCACTCCCCCAACTTCATCCGCCCCGGTTCCTGCTGCTACTGCTGTAAAAACTGAGAAACCAGCATCGCAGGGAAACTATGCAGAATTGAGTGGTGTGGTTTCCAGTACCAAAGCAGCAGTTCAGGCTGGAAACTTTGCCAAAGCCAAAACCGAATTTAACAAATTTGAGAATGCCTGGAAGAAAGTAGAAGACGGTATCAAAGCTAAAGCTCCTAAAAGCTACGATGCAGTTGAAGAGACTACAGACAAAGTAATGGCCGATCTCAAAAAGTCTAAGCCAAGTAAAGACCAAGTGCTGACTCAATTGCAGTCGCTGGAAAAGACTATCAGTAGCATTCCTAAGTCTTAAATTTCAGTGGTGAGTGCTTGATTCTACAGTCTGAGACGCAGAAACCGAGTTTTTTAACTCTTGTAATTGGTTCAAACCTTGAAGAAAAGTTAAAATATCCGGTTTCTCTGCGTCGGAGTGCGTAAGTCCTGTGAGAATTATGCGATCGCAGTTGCTCAGCAACAAGCACTCAACACTCGCTCCTTATATAACCTCAGTATTCCCAAACTTTCAACCACTATGAAGAGAGCATTTCGCAAATATCACCGCATTCTAGGCCTTATTGTTGCTTTGCCGATCGCGCTGACTGTCTTGACTGGAATGGTGATCACAATTGTCCGAGAGTGGCCGCTGGGTATAGAAATTTCATCGAGATTTTTATTAAAAATTCATACAGGTGAAATCTTTCACCTGCAAGCAATTTACCCTATTTTGAACGGCTTGGGAATGATAGGCTTGCTAGTGACTGGTTTAAGTATGTCTGGTTTGTTTGGCAGGAAAAAGCAGCCCACCTCCAACGATTAAAACCACAGAGGTGAGGAACTTTGGTCGTTATATTGTTGGACTGGCTAAAATCAGGAACGCTCTCACCTTTGAGAGTCGTGATAAAATATGTAGGTAACGCAGAAATCTAACAAAGCTGAAGGGTAAAAATCCCATGAAACCAACTATTAATAATATCGAAAAAAGGGTGATCGAAAATTTGCGACTTCTGCCTATAGAAAAACAAGAGGAAGTGCTCGATTTTCTGCAATTTCTCTTGTACCAAACACAACCGACAAAGCAGTTTAGCATAAGTTCAAAATCTAGCAGTTCGCCAACAGAAACACCGTCTCTGAGGCGCTTCTTCCTCAATTTACTACAGACAAAGCCGTTGAGCGTAAGTTCAGAATCTACCACTTCGGCAACAGAAACACCGCCTCTCCAGCCCTCGCTAGTAGACGGCGAAGACTATTTAATTGACCCAGCTATTACTCGCAGCCATGATGCTTTTTTGAAAAGTTACGCACCCGAAGACGAAGGACTTTATGATGACTATTGAACCTGGTGATTTTTGGGTGGTAAATATTCCCTTTACAAGCGGCGCAGACTCTAAAAAACGCCCCATACTTTTGCTATGGTTGGATGGCGAGGATGTGGTAGCAGCCGCCGTCACCTCTGCCGAACCCCGCAGCCAAACTGATGTATTTCTTAAGGATTGGTCTGTCAGCGGTTTGGTCCGTCCTTCAACAGTGCGTTTGTCTAGATTAGATTGTTTAGAAAAGTCTTTGTTGCTGCCACGGAAAAAAATCGGCCACATTTCTCAACCAGATGCAGCAGCAGTGAAACAAGTCTGGGATTTGTACGTTAAGCCTCAACTTTAATCATAATTCGATCGCCCTCAACTCCCCTCTCCCATGCCCCAAGCCCGCACAATACTTAATAAAAACTTTACAAAACTTACCCGATCGCCCAACATGGGTTAGAGTTATCCTAGAAAATCCAGCAATCCTGCAAAGCGTCAACCTTCTCGTCACTTATCCAGTGGTTCGATGACTCAAACCCAAAGCACCAAAACCGCCACCCCACCAGCAATTTATTCCTTGACAATTGCTCCCGCCTGTGTATTGCGGGGTCGATCGGCGATCGCACAAGCCGGAGATGCGATCGCCCGTTTCGGAAAGCGGCCGCTAATCGTCGGCGGCAGCAACTCCCTCGCCGCCGCCCAACCGTACCTGCAACCAATCCTCGAACAGCAGCAGTTAAAATCCGCCGAAACAGCATACGGCAAGGATTGCAGCGAAACCAGCCTCGAAACTCTCCGCGAAGCAGCCCAAACCCATCAAGCCGACTTCATCATCGGAGTTGGCGGCGGCAAAGCGTTAGACGCAGCCAAACTCGTCGCCTATCAATGCAAAATCCCGATCGTCACCATACCCACATCAGCAGCCACCTGTGCCGCTTGGACAGCCCTTTCTAACATTTATTCAGAACAAGGTGCATTCCAATACGATGTCACATTAGCCAGATGTCCCGACTTATTAATACTCGACTACGGTTTGATTCAAACCGCACCGCAGCGGACATTAGTAGCAGGAATTGGAGATGCGATCGCCAAATGGTACGAAGCATCAGTCAGTAGCGGACACTCCGAACAAACCCTGATCATTTCCGCCGTTCAACAAGCTAGAATACTGCGCGATATTTTATTTCAAAAATCAGCCGCCGCCCTCAAAGAACCCGGTAGCGAAACCTGGCAAGAAGTCACAGATGCAGCCGTATTGCTAGCAGGAGTAATCGGCGGAATTGGCGGCGCCCAATGTCGCACCGTCGCCGCCCACGCCGTCCACAACGGCCTAACTCATCTATTAGCAAGCCACGGCACATTGCACGGCGAAAAAGTCGCATACGGCATTTTAGTACAACTGCGACTAGAAGAAATGCTGCAAAACAATCAACTCGCCGCTACCGCCAGACAGCAACTGCTAAAATTCTACGCCGAAATTGGATTGCCCCAAACTTTAGACAACCTCGGACTCGGAGACATTACCATAGCAGAATTGCAGCGCGCCGCCGACATAGCCTGCAATCCCAATTCCGACATCCACCGACTGCCTTTTAAAGTTGTTCCCCAACAATTAATGGCAGCGATGGTTTCTACCACCGCACCTGTGGGAGAATTAAAGATTAAGAATTAAAACAGTTTGTAGTAAGGACTAAAGTCCTGAAAAGGCTGTGCTAGCAAGGACGAAAGTCCTTACTACAAACCAGGAAAACTGACAACTGACAAAAAATAAATGACCTTGGATTGGATTACCCCTGCTGACAGGTTGCAAAAACTACCGCCCTACGTATTTGCCCGTCTCGATGAACTCAAAGCCCGCGCCCGCGAACAAGGACTCGATTTAATAGACTTAGGAATGGGAAACCCCGACGGTGCCACTCCTCAACCAGTAGTAGAAGCCGCCGTCGCAGCCATCCAAAATCCTGCAAATCACGGCTATCCACCCTTTGAAGGAACTGCCAGTTTCCGCCGTACTATTACTAAATGGTACAGCCGCCGCTACAACGTTGAACTCGATCCAGAAAGCGAAGCATTGCCTTTGTTGGGTTCTAAAGAAGGTTTAGCACATTTTGCGATCGCCTATATCAATCCAGGGGACTTAATATTAGTACCAAGTCCTGCTTATCCCGTATTATTTCGCGGCCCAATCATCGCCGGTGCAAAAGTTCACAACATCATCCTCAAACCAGAAAATGACTGGGTAATTGACTTAGCCGACATTCCCGACAGCGTAGCCGAACAAGCCAAAATCCTCTATTTCAATTATCCCAGCAATCCGACTGGAGCAACAGCACCCCGCGAATTTTACAAAGATATTGTTGCTTTCGCACACAAACATCAAATCTTGCTGGTTCACGACTTGTGTTATGCGGAATTAGCCTTTGACGGCTATCAACCGACAAGTTTATTAGAAATTCCCGGCGGTAAAGAAATCGGTGTCGAATTTCACACCATGTCCAAAACCTACAATATGGCCGGCTGGCGCGTCGGTTTTGTAGTAGGAAATAGCAAAATTATTCAAGGTTTGCGAACCTTAAAAACTAACCTAGATTACGGTATATTTTCCGCATTGCAAACAGCAGCAGAAACAGCACTGCAATTGCCCGATAGTTACTTGCACGAAGTGCAGAATCGTTACAGGACTCGCCGGGATTTCATGGTTGAAGGATTGGCAGAATTAGGGTGGAATATTCCCAAACCTCTGGCTGCAATGTATCTTTGGGTTCCCTGCACTCCGGGCATGAGTTCTACTGATTTTGCCCTGAATGTTTTGCAGCAAACGGGTGTTGTGGTGACTCCTGGCAATGCTTTTGGGCCGGGCGGCGAAGGATATGTGAGAATTAGTTTAATTGCAGATTGCGATCGACTGGGAGAAGCATTGCGGCGCTTGAAACAAGCAAACATTCGCTATCAATAGTCATTGGTTATTGGTAATTGGCGATCGGCCGCTCACTCTGCATCAACTCATTATTATGTTAAGGATGACACGCATTACCCCCTAAACATAATAATGAGATTAACAAGCTCAGGCTTAAACCGAGGAGCAGATGATTTACCTCTCCCTTTTCCCCATCTTGGGAGGAGTTGATGTTATTGGTGATGGGCTTAGCTATCATAAATTAATCGGTATTGAAAAGAGCTTGTCCTCAGTGATGGGGTTAACTCAATTTAAACTAGAGAGAAAACACAATGGAAAACGGACAGAAGGCTATCAGTGATCTGTTTGAAAGCCGCAGAATTTTCAACATTCCCAAGTATCAACGTGCATACGCATGGGAAACAAAGCAACTGCGAGATTTTATTAGCGATCTTGATAACCAAGCTTTAGGCAAAGATTACTTTTTTGGGACAATCCTACTGCAAATAGGAGACAGCGAGGGGTATTTCAAGATAATCAACATTGTAGATGGTCAACAAAGGCTGACAACACTCACAATTTTCATGCGGCTGTTGCTTGATAAACTTGATTCCTTCGGTGACGATGTATCGATTCTTCGTGAAACCTACGTTCAGTACCGAAATGAATATAAATTACGAGTTTTGGAATACGATCAACCGTTTTTTTGCAAGTGTATATTAGAAGATTGTGAGGATACTGAAAGCTTGATTGAAACCCCTTCACAACGTCGTTTATTAGATGCCAAGGACTTCTTCATCAAGGATTTAGAAAAGCGAACTCTTGAAAAGTTGCGTGAGATACGCGAGAAGATTGAGAAGGCTAAAGTCCTGACATACGCTGTTATAAATAATGCAGAAGCAACACTAATTTTTGAGACGACTAACGACAGGGGTAAACCTCTGACAAGTCTTGAAAAAATCAAAAGCTTCTTAATGTATAAGGTTTATCTTGCAGCGAATGATCCAGAGAGCTATCTGAGAACAATACAGAATCGGTTTGGTGAGATTTACAGGGATTATGAAGAGACTATTCAAAATATTACCGGAATCAGCGAAGATTTTATCTTGCGACAGCACTATATTGCTTTTGAGGCTAATGTAAAAACAGACGGTCAAAAGGATTATTCGCGTCATTTATCGTTGATCAAGGAAAGAATTAACTCACTTACAGCGAGTCCCGCTACTTTTGCTGATGCAACAAAATTTATAGATGAGTATTCATGTCAACTGAGCAAAACTTTTGCAATATTTAATCAAGTATCTCAAAATCTCAGGGGAAACTTACTCAATCTTTTCCATCTAAAGAAAACAGCACATTTCTGGCCACTACTCATCGTGTCTTGGAAGCATGATAATAGCCAAGAACACTCTAACTTCGGCAGAGTAACGAAACTGATGGAAATTATAAGTTTCAGAGTGTATGGAATACGAAAGCGAAAACTCACAAACACTACAATTTCAAAGCGGCTACATGAGTTAGCACAAAACTTCCAGGGAGACTTTGAGGTTTTAATATCAGGTCTCAAGGATATTGTCGGTGAGTTCTGTAGTGATCGTGAGTTTCAGGAGAGACTTATTTCACCCGACTTTTATGAAGCTATTTCAGAAAATGATTTGAACTATCTATTTTGGCAGTATGAAAATTATCTTCGACAAACGGAGTACCTACAAGATGAACTGATAGGATTTCGCCAGTACCAAGGTCTCTCGATTGAGCATATCATTCCCCAAGTACCTAGACAAATTCATCCTTGGATGCCTGAAGGTTTCTGGGGTAATTATATTCATAGTATTGGGAACTTAACGCTTGATCTATCCTGGGAAAATTCCGCCAAATCCAATTCTAATTTTGATTATAAATATAACTACTTCTATAAGAATTCAAAATTTCGTTGTCAGCAAGAACTTATCACGTTTACTAACTCAGATAGTAGTGAGTGGGATCAAACATCCATTACCAAGCGGCAGACAAAAATTGTAAACTTTGCAATGATGTACTGGAATTATCAGAGTAGGTAACATTCAACAGTCAATGGAAGAAGGCTTTAACCGAGCCGTTTCCCTACAATTAATGGGGGTAGGGAAACGGCACTGCCGTGTCCTCCGTTTCTATCATCTCTGAGTGTAACTATAACGTTTTAATTTGCTCAATCACCCAATCAAAAGTTTGCATAACTTGCTTGAGGGCAGATTCGTCTTGCAAAGTAAACAAAGCCAGACTCGGCGACCTTCTCTCACCCGGTTCTATAGGCAGCGACAGACCGATCGAACTCAGCTTACTTCTCAATTCCAGCCAATTTTGTTCCGCATTAAACGGCGGCTGGGAACCGTAATTGTCAGCAGAAATCTCCATTCTGCCAGCAATATCTACAGTGAATAACTGATAGGGTTTTCTTCCCTTTTGAGGCAATTGAGCCGCGAAACCGCCGTAAGCGTCCCCCGTTCCCCAGTGGATTTGAACTTCGGGTTCTTGACTTTTAGCCCAAAGGTAAATAGCTTTTGCCATTTGCGCCTCGTCTGCGCCTCGTCTAGCTTTGATTTCCGCAAAAAATGAAGATTCATCCCAGCGCCTTCTTTCGCGCGTCGCGCTGGATTTTTTCTGCTGTGCTTCCGCTGTCTGACCGATCACTCTGGGAACCAGCGTTTTCAAACCGTCTTCACTTACATACTGTTTAATCTCCAGGGCCAAAACTTCAACCGGGTCCATTTGTTCGTTGAGAAATTCCACAACTCGGCGCATTTCAGCGGAAATCTCATCAGCTACAAACACTAAGCGAACTTTACCCGCTTGCAAATTAGTTTTAACCTTTTGCCAAAATCTGTCTTCATTAGCATCCGCACCGAGAAACTCTTCAAAAATCTGTTCGGGATCGCGACCCCGATCGCGACAATTAGCTTCAAACAGAGCAATAATTGAATCTATCGGCCAGTAAAACAACGCATTAGCAGCATAGTCGATCGACTGACCCAAAACTTTTTGCCGCAGTTCGGCATTAGGAGTTCGCCTGACATCCACCAAAGTAGGAACTGCATTTTGGTCGAGAAACAAATGATCCAGCGACCACTGCACCGCTGTTTCCTCATCGCTGGGGGCAGCTTCCCGCGAAATTAACAGCCACCTGCGCGCCGTAGCCCGATCGATTTGGTCTCCCGGGATCAAATTAGGATAAGTTACTAGCAAGTCTTGTAACTGGTCTTCCGAGTCGTAGGGCTGTTCCATCATTTCTACCAGCCTGTCGTCATCCTGAATCAGATAAATACCTCCAGCCATGCAAGCCCACCTACTTAATTTTAGATTTTAGATTTTAGATTTTAGATTTTAGATTTCAGGCTTAGTTATTAGTCTTCAGTCTTCAGTCCGCAGCCAATAACTTGTGAAGGCCCAAAGCATTGTTCAGAATTCAATAAAAATTTTTAATTCAATAATTTTTATTGTTTGTGAATTCCACCAAAAAAACCTTCTGACTGATGACTGATGACTGATGACTAATCACTAATCACTAATACAACCAGTAAATACTCGCTGTGCCGGCCCGGTCATGTAAATCCGCCCAGAAACTTCTGCCCATTCGATTTCCAAAACGCCACCAGGGAGCTCAACTGCAGTTGCCCGATCGCACTTCCCTACCAACACCCCAGCTACCACAGCAGCACAAGCACCAGTCCCACAAGCTAGAGTAACACCCGCGCCTCTTTCCCACACCCGCATTTTTACATAGTCCGAACGTACCACTTGAATAAATTCCGTATTGGTACGCTGCGGGAAGGCTTTGTTGTGCTCGAATTTAGGCCCGACAGTTTCTAAAGCAATCGCCGCAACATCCTCTACAAAAGTAATGCAGTGAGGATTGCCCATACTGACGCAGGTAACAGACCAAGATTTATCAGCAACTTCGATCGGCACATCAATAGCTTTGGCATCCGCTGCAGCCAAAGTTGTCGGAATTTCCGCAGCCAGCAGCCGGGGAACCCCCATATCCACCTTCACCTGACCGTCCGATCGCAATTCCGGGGTAATCACACCAGCCAGAGTGTGGATGCGGTACTGAGTTTTCGCCTCTGACCCTTCCAAATCGGCGATAAACTTAGCCAAACAGCGAATTCCGTTACCGCACATTTCCGGTTCCGAACCGTCGGAGTTAAAAATCCGCATAGTATAGTCAGTGTCGTTTTGACCCGGAAGAGCAAATATCACACCGTCTGCGCCAATCCCGAAATGTCGATCGCACAAATCCACAGCTTGTTCTGGCGTGATCACCGGTTCTGACGAGTGGCGGTTGTCAATCAGAATAAAATCATTTCCCAGTCCGTGATACTTCGCAAACTCGATCGGCATAAAAACAAACCTCTTTTGGTTAAAACTGATTAGATAATTTGATGACCAAATTACCCATTTCCCAGTATTATAAAACTTTATGCAATTTATAGTCCTTTCTCGTCAAATATAAACAAATATAATTTTTATAACTCTACAGGGATATCTAATTAATCCTGATGTCAATGGCTCAATGAATATCGGTCGAAAAGTAACCGCCAATGGGTTTCTCTCTCATTGGGGAGAGGCGCTTGTAATTGCCGCAGTAAGGGTTAAACGGTACAAACAGAAGAATATGGTTTAAGGTAATATTTGACTATATTTTTCTGAACTATGTCTGAATTTGAAACCGGATTGCCCAGCGTTCGCTTAATACAAAGCTACATCAAAGACAAACAACAGGTGGAGATCAAACTCCTGACCGGCGACTTAGTAGCTGGCAGAATTTTTTGGCAGGATAATAGCTGCATTTGCCTCCTCGATCCCTCAGAAACACAAATTCTGATCTCGCGGCCAGCAATTGCTTATCTCAAACCCAACGGGTAAGAGTGGGGCATGGGACATGGGGCATGGGGCATTGTTGACTGTTGACTGTTGACTGTTGGCTGGAAAGCTCACCACAGTCAACTGCCAACTCTGAACAGTCAACCGTCAACTGCCAACTGCCAACTGCCATCTGAACAGTCAACCGTCAACTGCCAACTGCCAACTGCCAACTGACTAATCGCTAAACAGCTTTTCGATGACTTGAACCTTGACCAAAGGCAGCTTTAAAGCAGGTTGCGGCACCGGTGGTGAGGCCGTCCGCTGCATCAAGCCGAGCTCGTAGAAGCCGCCGCACAGCAGCAAACGATCGCCTTCTTGCAAATTCGTAGTTCCGTCAGGCCAGCGAGTAAATTTCCCTTCCCGGCGGATCGCCCGTACCTGCACCCCGTACTGGGTCAGCAATTCTACCTCTGACAGTTTTTTGCCCGCCCAAGGACTGTTTGCTGGCAGTCTCAGCCACTGGCAAGAACTGTCGCCCTGCGGGACTGCAACTTCGCCCTTCGCCAGCAACTCAAAACTGATGAGTTCTTCCGGTTCTCCCACTACAAAAAGTCGATCGCCCGAGTGCAAAGCTGTCTTGCCGTTAGGATAATCAATTTCCTCGCCATTCTCGCGGACGATCGCCATTACACTGACGCCTGTCAACTGGCGCAGGTTAGTTTCTTCCAGAGTCATGCTGGCGATGGGAGAACCAGACGGCAAGCTGTACCACTCGCTGTTCATATCTCGAACCGCCACTTTCAAATCCCGCGAAATCGCCAAAGGTTCGCGCGGTGGCCGCAGTTCCAGATAGCGGCTGCTGCGAATTTGCTGCACTTCCCGCCCGATCGCCATTGCCGAGATCCCAATACTAGCCAACAAGTGGGCGGACAGTTCTAAACTCGCCTCAAACTCCGGCTGCACTACTTCCCAGGCCCCCAGTTGGTAAAGCAGTTCGATGTCTTTATCTTGGTTGGCCCGCACCACAATATCCAAATCCGGGACTAATTCTAAAGCCCGCTTCAGACACAAGCGAGTGCTCATGGGATCGGGAAGGGCGATCGCCATTGCTTTTGCCCGTTCCACCCGCGCGGCTTCCAATACGTGCAAGCTGGCAGCATTCCCGTAAATGTAAGGAATTCCTTGGACTCTGCACTCTTGAATTCTACTTTCTGACTCGTCGATCACCACAACTGAACAGTTGCGACTTTGCAGCATTTTGACTAAAATTCTGCCGACTCGCCCGTAGCCGCAAACCACAACATAATTTTGTTCCGGCAAAGTTTCAGCTATTGCCACAGGTTGAGATGTTTCGTCAAAATAGCGCTGCAAAGGCCCGAAATTTTCCGCCCATTTCAATAACTGCGGCACGCTTCTCAACACAAAGGGAGTCAGCACGAGAGTGACGGCTGTCGTTCCTAAAATTAACAGGTAAACGTTCCGCGAAACCAGCCCCATAGCTTGACCTGCACTAGCTAGTACAAAGGAGAATTCTCCTATTTGAGCTAAGCCCAAACCTGCGATTAATGCTGTTTTTAGCGGATAGCCAAATAGTCGGACGATCGGCGTTATAATCAAGAATTTGCCGACAAATACTATAAATACCAGTCCCAGAATTACTTCTAGATGGTTCCACAGAAACATCGGGTCAATTAACATCCCGATGGTGACAAAAAATAAGGATGCAAAAATATCTCGCAAAGGCTCGACGTAAGTTAGAGTTTGGTCGGCATATTCCACCTCCGAAATCATTAAACCCGCCACAAATGCGCCCATCTCGATCGAAAAACCCAAATATTCTGTCAGTAGCGCAATCCCTAAAGCCAAAACCACAACTCCCAGCAAAAACAGTTCCCGGCTTTCTGTTTGCGCCAGGTAGCGCAGCAACTGCGGTACGATCCAAATGCCCGCGACTACAGCACCGGCAGCAAATAACCCGATCCGCAGCAGGGCCCACGCTACCGTCATGCCGATCGCTTCTGCTGGCTGATTGAGTGCCGGCAAAACTGCTAGCATTAGCCCCAAAGCCAAATCTTGAACTACTAATATTCCCAGCATGACTTGACCGTGGGAAGTACCGCCTTCATTGCGCTCCATCAAGCATTTCAATACAACTGCGGTCGAGGAAAGCGACAGAATCGCTCCTAAAAACACGCCTTGAGCGGGCGATTCTACCCAGCCTACAGCCAAGGAAATTGCAGTAGTAATGGCGATCGTCAGCACAATTTGCAAGCCCCCCCCGCCCAAACTAATGGCTTTTACTTTCTGGAGTTCGGCGAAGGAAAATTCTACTCCCAAGGCAAATAACAGAAAGGCAACCCCAAATTCAGCCAGGGTGTCTACCTGAATTAATTCTTTAATCAGTCCCAAACCGGCCGGCCCAACTACGATCCCTCCCAGGAGATACCCTAGAATTACCGGCTGTCGCAACAGCGATGCAAAGAGTCCTCCTGCTGCGGCAGCAGCGAGAACTAGAACTAAGTCAACGATCAGTCGGAAGTCTTCTTGCACAACTTTATGAAAAAAGTATAAAGTTATATTATAGTGTCTAATGTGTTGACTATGTTTAGTGGGTTGACTTTAGTTGGTGAGCCAGGGCAACTGCAACTATATAACCCGGTATTTTTTGATACCCAAGAGTTTCTCTCCTCACAAAAAGCTTAACCTCTTACAAGTTGATCGAGGCATTGGGGCTTGATTGTGGGTAATGTTTCACCTCAACCCGATGAGGGTGGATAGATTAAATCAAGTTACTTTTTTTAATCTATTTCAGGCGGGGTAGAGTGATTTTAATGACCTTTTTGTATTGAGTGGTTTTACCACGGTGTACGTTCACAGATCGGCGATCGGTAAAAAGGATTAGTTAAAATCTTTTTTATTTATTCAGGCCCTGCTTGCGGATTTACCCGATATACTGGATAATTACTCAGTCACTTGTGTGTTTTTGTCAAGTAATTCCAGGTTCTGCTAACAATAAAGATTTAGGTTTTAGACAAGTAATTTGGTCGTTGCTCTTGATACCTCAAAATGACAAGTGCATTCGGGATGTAGGTTGGACAAAGCTGCCGTCGCACCTGTAAAGACTGCGCTAGAGGCGATCGAACCCCTAACTTTAGGACAGCCGTATTTGCTCGGTCACGAACTGAGCATTGCCGATTTCTACCTAATTCCCGTCTTCACCTACCTATCGCAGACCCCAGAGTACGAAGCAACGATCGCTCAAACTCCGAAACTGCGGACTTGGTGGAATGAAGTCACTCAACTTCCCAGCGTCAAGAAATTCTGTGTTTGATTGACATCTGTAGCATTTTATAAATCACAAGTTTACAACCATGTCGCATTTATTTGAGCCATTGGATCAACGTGGGGTTACATTCCGAAATCGCATTGCAGTTTCTCCCATGTGTCAATATTCAAGCGTTGATGGATTCGCGAATGATTGGCATTTGGTTCATCTCGTCAGTCGAGCCGTAGGAGGGGCAGGGCTGGTGATGACTGAAGCAGCGGCAGTCGAGCCTGAAGGACGAATTACGCCACAAGATTTGGGAATCTGGCAAGATGCTCATATTGAAATGCTGGCGCGAATCGTCGAGTTAATTCACCGCAACGGTGCGGTTGCTGGAATTCAACTTGCTCATGCAGGTCGAAAAGCCAGTACAGCACTTCCGTGGGATGGCGGCGAGGTGCTTTCGGAATCTCAAGGAGGATGGACTTCGATCGCCCCTAGCGCCATTCCATTTGAACCCGATAGCCCCGCCCCGATCGCTCTGAGTATCGAAGACATTCAGAAGCAGATGACACTCTTTGTGAACGCAGCCCAACGCGCCCTCGAAGCAGGATTTGACGTAATCGAGATTCATGCCGCTCACGGCTACCTACTGCATGAATTTCTGTCTCCCTTGAGCAATCAACGGACTGATGACTATGGTGGCAGTTTTGAGCATCGCATCCGGTTTTTATGTGAAGTCGTGCAAGCGGTGCGAAATGTTTTGCCCGATCAAACACCGCTTTGGGTCCGCATCTCTGCAACCGATTGGGTTCCAAATGGTTGGGACATTGAACAAAGTATTGCACTCAGCGATAAATTAAAGTCACTGGGCGTTGATTTAATCGATTGTTCATCAGGCGCAATTGTACCGGGTGAAAAGATTCCAACGGGTGCAGGTTATCAAACTATTTTTGCCGATCGCATTCGACGCGAAGCTAACATTGCTACCGGAGCCGTTGGTATGATTACTGCACCCGCGCAGGCTGACCACATCATCCGTACAGGTCAAGCAGATATGGTATTACTTGCCAGAGAACTGCTGCGCGATCCTTATTGGCCGATGCGAGCTGCGAAGCAACTACGTCAATCGGTGCCTGCTCCAATTCAATACGCTCGCGCTTGGTAATTAAGCGGATTTGTGATCGGTTCTACACAGATCCACTAGGAGTCCCTTTTTTAGTGTTTCTGTAAACCAGTCGCTCAATAAAGGATTGTTTGATTCTGCGATCGCCTCAAGTACAAGGCACGTTCCCATCGCCGTGACGTGATTCGATGCGAACGCTAGCAGATGCAGTCAGTCGGATAGCGCTCTTTGGCTTGTTTTAGGCGCATTTCTGGGAATTGTCACCTGAAATCACCCTCGAAGAGATGCAGAGTTTTGCGGCTGCGCCGTCTTTTGAGGAACTGCTGCATTAGCTTGGCGATCGGAGAAATCAGTAATGTCTGTCGGTGGGTGCGATCGCACATCCCCTCGCGATCAGTTGGCACTCCCAATCCATTTCTCTGAGTGCATCGTGGTGTCGATCGCACTTTCGCCCGTCCAACCCAACAATCTAATCAATCTAGAAACCATAATATCGGATAATTGTAAAGCAATTCACCAAGCCAACAGCATGAGTATTGACCAATTAAACACAGACTACGGCATTGCCGGGAACCTCACCTTCGCCACCGGAAACGGTGGTTTCCCGATGATTCACATCGACAACGGTCAAGCCAAAGCCTTAATTTCTGTGTATTCCGGTCAAGTGCTCTCATTTCAACCAGCCACCGAAACCACAGACTTGATGTTCGTCAGCGAAAAAGCCTACTATGCCGAGGGGAAAGCCATCAAAGGCGGTATACCCATCTGTTGGCCCTGGTTTGGCCCTGATCCCGAAGCCTTGGGGCGTCCGAGTCATGGGTTTGTGCGGAATCGCCTCTGGAATGTGCTAGAAACCGCCACAACCCCAGACGGCGCCACCAAAGTCACTCTCGGACTCAAGGATACCGATGAAACTAGAGCAATTTGGCCCCAAGCCTTTGAACTGGCGATCGAGATTACGATCGGCACCAGCCTCACTGTAGAATTAATCACCCGCAATCTAGGCGACAAAGCATTTCCCCTCACCCAAGCTTTGCACACCTATTTCCAAGTCGGCGATATCAACCGCGTGCAGGTTTTAGGTTTAGAAAATAGCCAGTATCTTGATAAAGCGGATGGTGGTGTGGAAAAAACTCAAGTGGGTGCAGTGGTAGTAACAGGTGAAGTCGATCGCATTTATCTTGATGTCACCAATGAATTAGTCATTGACGATAGCGCCCTCAATCGCCGGATTCGCATTAAATCATCGGGTAGTAAATCCGTCGTAGTGTGGAATCCCTGGGTGACAATTTCTGCAAATATGGCCGACCTTGATGATGCAGATTATCAGCGTTTACTCTGCGTAGAAACGACCAATGCTGCTACAGATATTGTGGAAGTTCCCGCTCATGGTGAGTTCCGCTTGCAGGCAATTTACAGCGTTGAACGCGACTAAGGAATTAGAGCTTAATCTTAGCGGTGATGGGGCAAAAATTCCCAGTAAGCGGTTCAACATTTCAATTGGATATTGTGGGCGTTGCTCAAATCCCACCCACAAGACTGGGATTGTTTCTTTAAATACAACTTAAATGCCGATTAGCTGATTGAATTGAAAAACTCTGTCACCCTAATGACTAATAATACCAAATCTCAAATTTCTCCCCTGTTTATTTCTTAGTCCGCGCAGGACGTTCGGCTAAGCTGAGTCGAACCGTCTAGCGGCAGGCAAAACTTTGTATGATCGGTTTCAACCGCCGACTCCGATATTTTTACTTACCATCAATTATTATGCAAAACTTCAACTGGACAAAACTTCAAAATGGATCAGACATTCGCGGTATCGCCCTCGAAGGCGTTCCCAATGAAAAAGTCAACCTAACGCCCGAAATTGCGACAATCTTAGGTAAATCCTTTGTCACTTGGCTGGTGCAAAAAGTCAATAAACCAGCGGCCGAATTAACGATCGCGATCGGGCGTGACAGTCGCCTATCAGGGCCAACCTTAATGCAAGCTGTCATGGAGGGAATCGCCTCAGTTGGTGCAACCGTGTACGACTTTGAAATGGCCTCAACCCCCGCCATGTTTATGAGTACCATTACCCCTGGTTTTGATTGCGACGGCGCGATTATGCTCACTGCTAGCCATTTGCCATTTAATCGAAACGGCTTAAAGTTTTTCACCGCCAAAGGTGGGTTACAAAAACAGGATATTACAGATATCTTAGCACTAGCCCAAAGCAATAACTTCCAGCCAGCCGCATCGCCCGGTAACATTACAAAGCATGATTTCATCTCTGTTTATGCTAACCAATTTGTCAAAAATATCCGGGAAGCCGTCAATCATCCACATAATTTTGAGCAACCACTAACAGGATTAAAAGTTGTTGTGGATGCGGGCAATGGTGCTGGCGGTTTTTATGTTGATAAAGTCTTAAAACCCTTAGGTGCAGACACCAAGGGCAGTCAGTTTTTAGAACCAGATGGTACTTTCCCCAATCATGTGCCAAATCCCGAAGATAAACAGGCAATGCAGTCAATTTGTCAAGCGGTAATTGAACATAAAGCTGATTTTGGGATTATTTTTGATACCGATGTCGATCGCAGTGCGGCCGTCGATCAAGTTGGCAAGGAACTCAATCGCAATCGCTTAATTGCCTTGATTTCTGCGATCGTATTACAAGAACACCCAGGCTCTACCATTGTTACCGATTCTATTACCTCTGATGGCTTGACACAATTCATCGAACAGGATTTAAAAGGGATTCACCATCGATTTAAACGCGGCTACAAAAATGTGATTGACGAGTCGATTCGCCTCAATGAAGCCGAACAGGAATCATGGCTGGCGATTGAAACCTCGGGACATGGAGCTTTGAAAGAAAATTACTTTCTGGATGATGGCGCTTATTTGGTCAGCAAATTATTGATTGAATTGGCTAAGTCAAAGCTAGCAAACCAATCTTTGCCAGATTTAATTGCGAATTTAAAAGAACCCGAAGAAAGTGCAGAATTTCGGATTAAACTTGGTGTGGATGATTTCAAGGCTCACGGCGATCGCGTTATTGAGCAACTGCAAGAATTTGTCTCAACACAAGCTGACTGGAAAATAGTTCCCAATAACTATGAAGGTCTGCGAATTTCCTGCACGTCACCTAGCGAATCCGGCTGGTTTATGTTACGCTTATCACTCCACGATCCGGTGATGCCTTTGAATGTTGAGTCTAATGTTAAGGATGGTGTTGCTCACATAGTCGCTCGGCTTTTAGCTTTTTTCCAAACCACCGAATCCCTTGATTTTTCGGCACTATCGACCTAAGTGTTACTGGTGCCAGACTGTTAGTAAACCAAACCCAAAGAGGAATTTAATCATGTGGCTTTTAATCATAAAATGTTCTGCTGCAAGCTGGGATACCCATTCCAAAGCTTTCAAAGCGATCGCTGCCAAATATCCTGCCACACCTCTTTCTTCCAAAAAGATGAAAGGCGATGGTCAACGCATCATGGAATATCAGCTTGAGAATGTCAACGATGTAGAGGAATTTATGGAAGAATGCTTGACCTTAGATGGTTTCACTGCTACCTTTGAATCCCTATAATTCTAGGTGATAAAATTATAGCAATTCTTAATTTTTATCTCATATCATTTTAGAGGAGATTGTAAAATTGGGAATCAATACTATTTTGCCAAAACAGGCTACAATAACTAGAGAGTTTGAGGAAGGTTCTCGGAAAATAAACTGCCAAGAAAGCATTGATTGAACAGCAGACGAGTTAACAATAATTCTGTCGCATAGCCGTGATATTAATAATATTAATTGTTAAAAGTTATGCAACAGTAGCTAGGGCTGATAAAAGATGATTCCATCCGGTTATAGATGAAGAGTGTTTCTGTTCAAACTTCGGCTCTCCTGGATTTGTGGTGGTGGAAACGGTAGTGTGACCGTCTGGCTTAAGCAGGTTTTCCTCCCCGCATTACGGGAATTTTTATTGCGGATTGCTATAGTTAGTCTAGATAGTTAAAAATATATCAGCGAGAGAAAGGTTAAGGACAGCTAGTGATGGTAATGAGTGTGAATCGAGACAACTGCGGGCTAAGTGCGGAAATAATTACAGGTCTTATTTTGGGGTGGGGGCAGTTGAAAGTAAACAAGCTAACCGCCAGTTCGATCGCGCCGTCTTTTGGATGGTGCGTCGCTGACAGATTATCGAACTTGTAGATTGTAGAAGGCGACGCACCCTACAAAGAATCAACAGAGAAAAGAGCCAAATAGCCAGAGAGAAGATCCCTTACCGGAAAAACTAGGATGGGGAAGAATACGACGACATTGCTACGCGAAAACCCTCTATCAAAGAAGAGCCGATGCCTTCCCGATACGGGCTGTGACACAGGTACAAGATGCGATGGAAGAGATCGGAATCTGTGTGATTGATAGACTCAAGGTTCATCCGAACTAAGAGTGGGAGAATACCGCCAGTTGGTGCGCCTTTGTCGGTATCACCCAAGTTAATCCCGCACCATTCCGCAACCTCGCCGTGCATATCGTAAAGTCCAAAAGCATTAGGCGGAAAACTCCCCACATCCTTTATTTGGCGATGAAGACCCTGCGGTGCATCAAGATCCAGATGATTGCCTTCACGGTTAACTGCTTTTATAATTGCCATAAAAACATCACTATCAAATGGGGCTGTTGTACCGGCACGACAAGCATATTCCCATTCTGCTTTACTCAGGGAACGATATTTTTTACCAGTTTTTTCCGATAGTTTTCTAATGAATTTTAAGGCCCAACGCCACGATACATTTTCAACAGGATGTTTTTCGGCTGTGAAACTCGATTCGTTGATTCTCTTTCCCATTACTGCTTCCCACTGTGCTTGGGTGATGGGGTATTTGCTTGCATAAAAAGCGGGTATTGTGACTTCAGGCTTCTCACCTTCGGGGTAAACTATATATCTATCAACTTCTGTTACTGGCGAATCTACAATCAATGTGCCACCGGGAATGTAAACCATTTCCAACACAATTCCATTTCCGAGGTCTTCGGGGAAGTAGAAAGCAAACGACTTGCTGCGGCTGCTTTCTCGTCCATTAGAATTAACAGTGATGATATCAAAATCAAAAAAAGAGTTTTGTAAATGTTGTTTTATCTTCTCCTCATTTCTATCTTTCAGTAGTGAATAGACAGCTAATTTCACCTGTACTGACTCATCCTGCAAGGCTCCCAGTATCAAATCTAACCCTGCTTCTCCATATTTGAGCGCTTCGGAGAGTGCGATGATTCTCACTTCGACAGAGGGCGAGGCTAGGCGGCTTTTAACGCCGTCAATTCCTCCCAGTACCGCAGCATCGACAGGAGTTGAATTTTGACCGCCTTTGACGGCATCATATTCTCTGGGTTGATTTTGGTCATTTGGCATGGCATTTTGACCTTTCTATGATTAACCACTATGGCATTTACTTAATAAATACGCCAAATACTCAAAACTTACCCAGTTACGCTACAAACAAGGCAAATCGTGCGTTGGGTTTTGCGCTTTTACAGGCTACATTTACCGACTTAGCGCAAGTCCTAACATTGCGTTACCCTTTGCAGTGAGAGCGTGCTAGAGCTAGCTACTTTGTGTAACATTAGCTAGATAAGAATTTAGGATATCGGTGATGACGAATGTAAATCAAGGCAACTGCCGACAAAGTGCAAAAATAATTGTGAATCCTATTTTCCGGTGGGGAGGGTTGAAGGCAAAGCAACTAACGGTGAGTTCGATCGGGGGAATTGTGGCTGGCTTTCTGAGTTTTGCCCTGCCCGTGCAAGCTTTGCAGGTAGTTGTGACACCGGCCAATCCCCAACTGGGAGATACGCTGTCAGTAATGATTCAGGTTGACGGTAACGGCGGGGAAACTCCAAAAGTTTCTCTACAGCAAAAAAACTATCCCGCGTTTCCCATCGGCAACGGCCACTTTCGGGCCCTGCTGCCGACGACGCCGCTAGAGAAACCCGGTGTCCGCCTTCTTCAAGTCGCCAGTGACGGACAAGTGCAGAAGTTGAACGTGCAAGTGCGCGATCGAGATTTTCCTACTCAATCCATCTGGCTACCGCCTGGGAAAGACGAGGAAGGTACAGATGCTGAATTCGATCGCGTAGACGCATTTAAAGCACTGGTGACACCCGAAAAATTTTGGGACGGCAAATTGTTGCGCCCCAACTCCGGCGAAATTACTACTATTTACGGGGTGCGACGTTATTATAATGGGGTATTTGCTCAAGACTACTACCACCGTGGCGTTGATTACGCAGGTGCTTACGGTTCCCCTGTAATCGCACCAGCAGCAGGTCGGGTGTCTCTAGTGGGACGCGAATCTCAAGGGTTCAAAATCCACGGGAATGTCGTTGGTATTGACCACGGTCAGGGGGTAGCAAGTATTTTGATGCACCTCAGCCGGATTGATGTGAAGGAAGGCGATGTCGTGAAAGCTGGTCAAGTAATCGGTGCTCTGGGGTCAACGGGGGCTGCCACAGGCCCTCACCTGCATTGGGGACTTTACGTGCACGGGCAGTCCGTCGATCCTGTACCTTGGCGACTTCAGGGAGTTGAGTAGGAGTTTTTACAGGTTTTGACGGATTTATAGTCAATTATGGGGTAAGTTTGTGGCTGGGGTGTGCAGATAACTTTATGGGTTATGTGTATTGAGTTAGGATTTGTATAAAATTTCTCAACTCAACCCTCAAAACTCGAATCTCAAGACGCTAACAATCGCGTCTTCACAAAACTTTATTGATGATGCCGTTGAGTGGGAAGCATATATGAGTATTGAAAAAATTGTTGAACAGGCTTTGCAGGATGGCTATTTAACGCCGTCTATGGAAGCTGAGGTGGGACGGATCTGCAATACGGCTTCGGAATTGTCGATCGAAGAGTACATGGCTCTCGATCGTCTGATGGGATCTTTGTTGACTGGCGAAGTGGTGGTTCTGCCACGCAAACAGTTCATCAACGTGATGGAAGAGTTGGTTCTCAGCGATGCGATCGCTAGGGTAGCCGAAATTGAGGCGACGAGCGACCTGAGTCTGGATGTGGGGGATATTGCAGCTTATGCTTTAAATAGGCTGCCACCTCTGTACGCTACGACGGAAGAGGGAGCTCACTTTCAAAGGGCTAGGGCTAAAGAGCAACTTCACGATTTGATTTCCAAAGAAGTCAACGCAGCGATCGCCCGCAACTTGGATCGGCCCGACACCCCAAACCCCACAGCTTTGGGCAAGTCTTCTGGCAACGAGGTTCTTTCACAGCTAAGCACTTGGCTGCAAGCTAACGCCACTAATTTTGAGCCACAGCCTTAGTACCACCCCAACAGCTCTATTTTGATTAAGTCGATCCCGCTCAATTCAGAAAGCGGGATTTTTAGTTTCTGAGCAGCCAATATCTGAAGGCACAAGGCCGAAGCCAGAATTCAAGAAAAAAATTTAAAATTTAAGAGTTTTTATTTGATGTAAAAAATAAAAAACTCCCTCTTCCTTCTTCCTTGTTCCTGACATCCGTGACATCCGTGACATCCGTTGCCGAACTTCCTTATTCCTTCAAACGATTAATTGCTGCTGTCCGAAGACTCAGCCGAAGGGCCGACGGTAACTTTTGTCTCTCGTTTTTCGCGTTTTTTCCGTTCCGCTTGGATGACATCTTGAAGCACTATTCGCGCTTGGGCCATTTTTTCCAAATTGCTGCGGTACAAATCTAAATCTTTGCTAACTTTGTCTTCTGGCAGGTGCAAGGCCGCACTGACTTTAGCGATCGCGTTGTTTCGCGTTTCTTGGTCTTTTACCAAGTTAGGGTCAGCTTTTTCTAACAGCGAAAACAAACCGATCGCGAACAAGCGGCTGTACTTAAATTGAGGGTTGCTGGCGATCGCCCCTAAAGACGCTTGCAAATCCGCTGTATCTTCAAAGCTAGTCGAGCGATCGAGCCACGAGAGCAACTCTTGCCCGGAAAGTCTATCTGCCAAGCTTTCCAATCGCTGAGCGTCTTGCTTGTAGCGCTCTGGATCGTCTTCTAGGGACTTGCACAAAGCGTTAAAAATCGAAACTCTGTCGGCTTCTGGGGCGTACCCAAGCATGAATCTATCAAAAGCTGTCACTACACCCAAAGCATAAATCGGGTCGTATTGAAAATCGGCATTCGCCGAAAGCAAGTGCATTTCTACCATCAACTCTTCCACCACTCGACGGTAAATTGAGTTGATCGGTCGAGTGTGAATCGTATAGAAACTTCGCTTAGTATCTGAAACAGTACGGTTATTGTTCACCTGAGTCTTATAGATAAATAATTTTGCCGTAGCGGGCGTGCCAGCGCGGCGTGAGTAAAGTCGGGGGAATCAATTCTGCGATCTGGCTGACAAAAATTGCCAGTTTTTTAAGCGTTGCCGCCGGATTGCGAGACAAAATTTTATCAAAAAGATTTTACGCGCGATCGGCAGCAACAATTAATATGTCGCAATAGGAGAGAAAAACCCCAGTATCTTTACAATCATAGCTTAGCTGGGATCGCTCATAAATCTAATCTTCTGACTTGCCCAGCCTAGATATGGTGTTGCATATCACAATAACTTTTTTTTGTCAACCCCTAATGGTGAAAAACCAAACAAACATGACAATTTCTCCTGAATTAATAGCTTTAGCCCAGTACATGGCGGGCGAATTTGACAACCGGGAACAAGCGCTAGCAGAGCCGACGTGGTACGTCCACCTTCGTTTGTGGCAAAGACCGCTACCCGTTCCTTTATTTTCCGAACCCAGCATTGCCCTGTTTGCCGAACAAGCCAACATTCTGGAATTAGACAAGCCATACCGCCCCCGCATCGTGCAACTGAGGCACTCACAGATAGCGCCGGGACTTATCGAAGCTCAGTATTATATGTTCCACGACATTACAGCCGTCAAAGGAGCCGGTTGCAACCCCGACTTGCTTGGAAAGCTAACGAAGGAGCAAATCCAACTCCTCCCAGGCTGCACCCTGTCGGTTGCAGTGGAAAACTTAGCCTCAAACAGCTATCGCTTTCGGGCATCTTTGCCGGAGGGCACTCGCTGCGGCTTTGCCTACGGGGGACAAAATTACCAAGTAGACTTGGGATTTGAAGCCGCAGGCGAGGAATTTCTCAGCTACGACAAAGGAATAAGCCCCACGACAGGCAAGGCTATATGGGGAGCTTTAATGGGCCCTTTTAGATTTGTCAAGCGTCAGGATTTTGCTGCTGAGATATTGGTTTGAAGTAAGAAGCAACAAGAAACAAGGAAGAAAGATTTAGCTATCTAGGATAGAAGGCAAGACTTTACCTTGACCTATTCTTCTACTTTAGTGTTTTGGTTAACCTCTCAACCTCTCAAGAAAGAAAGAAAGCAAACGGAAGCTGGCAAGAATTTACCTGCTTCCTGTTCTTGTGGAGGGTTCCGGCGCATTTTGTGAGCCTCAAGCTTAAATTGTGCTTACACCGCAACCGATGCAAGCCCGGTGGTCAACTTGCGCGCGGCACCCCCTCTAGAGCTTCTTCTTCCGTTTCAAAGATTTCAAACACAGAATCCATCATGGTGACTTCAAACACCAGTTTGGCTTCGGGATGAACATTGCAAATGCGGAAACTTCCCTTAACTTTATCCGCATCCCGCATACCTGCTACAAGTGAGGTCAGGCCAGAGCTATCGATAAAGTTAACCTGACCAAGATTCACTACAACATGGCGGCTAAGTTTGGAAATACACTCTTGCAACTTGAGGCGGAATTGCCAAGCTGTAGTGATGTCCAACCGTCCTGTCGGTGCTAAGACGATAACTGTTGTACCGTCTTGAAGCGTGTGGGTTTTTTGATCAATATGAATCACTGACCCTTCCCTCAAATTTATTATCTATCGCGGTGGTTACTGTCCCAGTAGTTTAACTCAGGTCGGTGACTGCTGAGGCATCCAATTCGCCCAATCTTGCGGTTTTAAGAACTTGGAGTAGAGTTCGGCTTCTGGAGAGTTGGGTTCTGGCTCGTAGCAGTATTCCCAGCGTACCAAAGGTGGCAGGGACATGAGAATCGATTCGGTACGTCCGTTGGTTTGCAAGCCAAAGGTCGTGCCTCGATCGTACACCAAGTTAAATTCAACGTAACGGCCACGGCGGTAAAGTTGGAAATTACGCTCGCGCTCGCCGTATTCTTTCGATCGGTGTTTTTCAACAATTGGGGTGTAAGCCGGCAAAAATGCCCGGCCGCAGTCCTGTACGAAGGCGAACAGCGACTCCCAAGTCCTAGGTTCCGGCACCCCGATGTTGTTGCTGCACTCAGCGGCCTTGCCTTTGACATGATGGTCGCGGTAAAGCGCGCCTTGAGCATTTTGGTAGTCAAAAAACAGACCGCCCACGCCGCGGGTTTCTTGGCGGTGAGGGAGGTAGAAATATTCGTCGCACCAGAGTTTAAATGTCGGATAATATCCGGGATGGTGGCGATCGCAAGCTGCTTTCAGAGTTTTGTGAAAATGAGCTGCATCCTCAGCCAACGGGTAATAAGGAGTCAAATCCACACCGCCGCCAAACCACCAAATCGGCCCAGCCTCAAAATAGCGGTAATTCAGGTGAACCGTAGGCAAATAGGGATTACGGGGGTGCAGCACCATCGAAGTACCCGTTGCATAGAAATCGTGACCCGCAGCTTCTGGGTGCTTGGCTAGAATCAAGGCCGGCAAACTTTCGCCCCACACTTGGGAAAAATTGACTCCCCCTTGTTCAAACACATCGCCTTCGCGCATGACGCGAGAACGTCCGCCGCCGCCTTCGGAGCGTTCCCAAGAGTCCTCCTTAAATTTGCCCAGGCCATCGAGCTGTTCGAGGGATTGACAAATTTCGTCTTGTAGGCTTTTCATAAATTGGCTGACTCTAGCTCTAGAGTCAGCAGGCGGCAAAAACGGGGAAGTGGCGGTTTTAAGTGTTGTAGAAACTGTCATAAAATTTTCTGTTGTCAGATTTGAGTTTTAGATGGGCGATGAATCCCAAATCCAGTCGTCATGTAATTATGCCACCGTAGGTCTGCAAATGATCGCTATGAAGTTACATTAAAAAATAGCAATAAAAATATACTTAAACCTGCGATCGAAAATTCGCAAACCCAATTGCAGAGCTATGGTGGAGAACACAATGCCCAATACACTCGATGTTAGTTCAGTCTTAGAAATCCTGCGACCAGTGCAAGACCCCGAACTGCAAAAGAGTTTGGTGGAATTGAACATGATTCGTAACATAAAAATTGACGGCGGTGTCGTCAGTTTTACTTTAGTGCTGACAACGCCTGCTTGCCCGCTGCGAGAATTTATTGTCGAAGATTGCCAAAAAGCCGTCAAACATTTACCAGGAGTCGAAAAAGTGGCGGTGGAGGTGACAGCCGAGACGCCGCAGCAGAAGGGAGTGGTCGATCGCCAAGGCATTGAAGGCGTTAAAAATATTATCGCAATTTCCAGCGGCAAAGGCGGCGTCGGCAAAAGCACGGTGGCGGTAAATGTGGCAGTAGCGCTAGCCCAAACCGGCGCTAAGGTGGGTTTGCTGGATGCGGATATCTATGGGCCCAACGACCCGACAATGTTAGGTCTGGGGGACGCGAAAGTGATGGTTAGGGACGGAAAAAGCGGGGAAAGCCTCGAACCCGCCTTTAATTACGGCGTCAAATTGGTGTCGATGGCGTTTTTAATTGACAAAGACCAACCCGTGATTTGGCGCGGCCCTATGTTGAACGGGATCATTCGCCAGTTCCTCTATCAGGTGAATTGGGGCGATTTAGACTATTTGATTGTCGATATGCCTCCGGGTACTGGAGACGCGCAGTTGACGATGGCGCAAGCGGTGCCGATGGCTGGTGTGGTGATCGTGACGACGCCGCAGACTGTGGCTTTGTTGGACTCTCGCAAGGGGTTAAAGATGTTCCAGCAGTTGGGAGTGTCGGTGTTGGGAATTGTGGAAAACATGAGCTATTTTGTGCCGCCTGATATGCCCGACAAGCAATACGATATTTTCGGTTCCGGTGGCGGGGAAAAGACTGCTGCTGAGTTGGGAGTGCCGCTGTTAGGCCGCATTCCGCTGGAAATTCCGTTGCGGGAAGGTGGGGATTCGGGGGTGCCGATCGTGGTGGGGCAACCGGGTTCTGCTTCAGCTAGGGAGTTGCGGGCGATCGCGGGCCGCATTGCCGGTAAAGTTTCCGTAGCAGCCTTAGCCTAACAAACTCTCGTTTCTGCGCTTTGCCTCGCGTCTTCCTGTTGACGAAGATTTACCTAGTTCTCAGGCTCTGCTTGGGAACTAGAAACGAGAAACGGTAAGCTATAAACAGCCAACTTAACTTTCAAACAATTATGATTTTTCCAGGTTCGGCAGTTCGAGTTAAAGATAAGGGTGAGATTTACTACACCTTTCAAGGACAAGTCCAGCGAGTTAGCGACGGGAAAGTCGCGGTACTGTTTGAAGGCGGGAATTGGGACAAGCTGATTACGTTCCGCCTGTCCCAGTTGGAACTTGTGGATGCTACGGCTGGTCGCGCGAAATAGTCAGCGGTCATTAGTCATTGGTAATGGGTAATGGGTAATTTGTAATTGCTAAAGTACCCATTACCAGGTTACTAACTTAAGACCCTTGAAACTAGCACAAAACCAATGACTAATGACTGATGACTAATGACTAATGACTAATCACTAAAACTATGCGTTTACCTTTACCCCAATTTGCTACAAAAGAGCGCCATCCCGATCGCATTGCTGAGGTGATCGAGACGGCAACTTCGGAGTTTTTGGCTCAATGTTTGGAACCGGAAGACTTAAGCTTTCCCGTGATGCCGCCTTTTGGGAGTTGGGTGAAGGCCGAGGATGAAGAGTCGAAAAATCAAATTTACGGCGTGGTTTATTACGCTACGACTAGCCCGATCGACTCGGTGCACAGAGCTCGCGCTTTGGGTTTGTCGCTGGAAGAGTTGCGGGAAGAACAACCGCAGATTTTTGCGATGCTCAAAACCGAGTTTCGAGTGGCGATTGTCGGGTTTGAGGCTGCGCCGGAAAGGTTGAACGGTCACGGCCCATCGAGGGGTAAAATTTATCAGTATTTGCCGCCGCGCCCACCGCAGATTCACCAGGCGGTTTATCGCTGCGAACCCGATGAGGTGATTGATTTTACGGTGCAGTTGGATTTTTTGAGGACGCTGCTGGGGGTGGCTAATGCGCCGGTGGATGCGCTGACGGCGGCGGCGATTCGGGAGATTTATCAGTTGCGGATGCGCGATCGAACTTGGTTGGTGGAAGCGGGGAGGAGTTTGAGTGTTTTGCTGAAGGATGATTACGATCGGTTGAGGGTAATTTTGAGTCAGATTCATCCGTAGGGGAAAACTGTTATAACTACAAAATCGAGATAGTCTCAACCTAGCCGTTAAAGATGACAGGTTTCCCAAACTAAACTAAGCTATCAATAGTTCAGCCCCGACACTACTGCTACCCAACATAACTCTCATGCAAGGACAAACACTCGCAGGACGCTACCACATCATAAAACACTTGGGAGGCGGTGGCTTCGGTCAGACTTACCTGGCTGAAGATAAAAAGCGATCGGGTAATCTTCGGTGTGTCGTCAAGCAACTCAAGCCACAGTTTACAGATCCGCAAACTCTAAGTATAGCTAGACGTTTATTTAAAACAGAAACAGACACCCTCCACCAACTAGGAACTCATCCTCATATTCCCGAACTTTTGGATCATTTTGAGGAAAATCAAGAATTTTATTTAGTTCAAGAGTTGATTGAGGGGATAGATTTAAGTAAAGAAATTACTCCTGGCCAGCAGCTTAGCGAGTCGGAAGTTATGGCTATTTTGCAGGATATCATAGAAATATTGGTATTTGTTCAGCAGCACAAAGTCATTCACCGGGATATTAAACCTGCTAATTTAATGAGGCGCAATTCAGACGGCAAAATATTCTTAATTGACTTTGGGGCTGTCAAACAAATTAGCACTCAAATAGTTAACACCACAGGGCAAACTCCGCCGACTATTTGCATCGGCACAGGTGGCTATATGCCAGCGGAACAAAATAACGGACAGCCTAACTTGAGCAGCGATATCTATGCTGTGGGAGTGACTGCCATTGAATGGCTGACTGGCATACTTCCTCACGAGTTGCCAAAAGATGCTAACGGTGAAATTGTTTGGCGCGATCGCGTCCCTGTTAGCGCCGGTTTTGCTAATATTTTAAACAAAATGGTGCGCTATCATTTTCGCGATCGCTACCAGTCAGCCGCAGAGGTGTTGCAAGCTCTCAACAATTTGAGGAGAGTTCGACCATCTTCTACTCTAGTATCATCTCCTAACTTATTGACATTAATGAGTAACTGGACGCGAGATCATAAAATTAATTTGCTTGGGCTTTGTTTGGCTGTCATATTTGGTGTAGCAGGATTATTGACACCAGAAATTAGAATAATTCTGGGATTGGAGGCTGGCGATAATCTGGCAAGTTATGACAATACAGCCCAAGGTATTAAAATCAAATATCCCGATAATTGGACTAAACAAGAAGAGTCTAACGCCGTTACCAAAGATGTGGTTCAATTTATTTCACCTAAAGAAAACGATGCTGATAACTTTCAGGAACGGCTGATTGTGACAGTAGAACCTACGACGAATAATAAAACCCTTGATGAATATACGAAGTTATCTAAACAAGAAATCCTGAATTTAGATAAAAATGCTAAGATAGCTCAAGAGGGTGAATCTACTCTGGCTGGTAAAAACGGGTATAGAGTTGTTTATACAACAAAAGAAGGGAATGAAGAGTTTAAAAAATTGAATGTTTGGACTATGAAAAATGACAAGGCTTATTTGATAACCTATGAGGCGGAAGCGGGGAAATACGATAAGTTTTTGCCGGTTGTTGAGAAAATGATTAAGTCGCTGGAAGTTCAAGGCACGAAATAAATTTATTGAGGCAGTTGTCAGATTATGGTGACAGTATCAATCAAAGATGAATATGTTGAAGTGTTGAGTGCTTTGGGTGATTTGCAGGTGGCTATGGATTTAGCGATCCAACGCTATACCATCGAGCAGATTACCGCAAAAGTTGCTGAACTTCGGCAAAGAAATGCTCAGTATCAAGCTAAATATGGGATGGATTATCTCACTTTTAACCAGCGAGTCTCTGAAGATGACGTTTTTATCGAAAATCTTGAGTTAAAGGTTAATAATTTGTGGGAAATTGACTTGGCTGATTGGGAATTTTGCTATAAGGGGATAGGAGATTGGACGCGCAAGTTACAGAATATTTTGCTGATGTAATTGCTCTTGCTGAAGCTACTTTTGAAGGGGTAAAGTACGTTAACGATCTGACACCCTTAAGGGCTATTTTGCGGCTTGAGGCTAAGTATAGGATTTATCGGGTGTTGATTACAGAGTTGTTCAGCGATGAAATACGGAAATATCGGTATTATGTTTTAGAGGGCGATCGTGTAGAAGCAGGTTTTGACAATAGCCCTGACCCCCGTGCTATTCGGCTCAAGTATGGTAAGATTGGGAAAGAATATGCAGGTGAAAATGTTCCTCACCTGCATTTAGAAAATAAAAGGGAGTTAGTGTTAACGGAAGAGATGACATTTGCTGATTTTGTGGATTGGTTGAAAATAAATATTTCAGATTGAAGGTAATCACTAGGCAATTATTTATGAACCCCCAGTCTGGAACCAAATCACCCTTGGATCGTAAACCGCAAATTACCCTAACAGAGCTCCATCAAAAAATTGATGCTGGGGTTAAAATTGCTATTGCTAAAGCCATAGAAAAACACCGCAAGTTAGGGGAATCAATTAGCATTTGGCAAGATGGCAAAGTAGTTACTTTAACTGCCGATCAAATTCTTCCTCTGAAATCAGATAATAATTAATCGTTATTTCGCCATGAATTTGAATTTGGAGGATGACAAATTATCAGTATAATAGCATTGGCTGGGGCTGGGAAACCGGGTTTTTTACAAAAATACTTTCGTTGCAGCCCATATATTCGGTAAAAACCCGGTTTCTTTCTCCCCGCGCCGGACAAGACAATGCCCTTTCTCTACTAGCGGATTGTCAAAGTGTACCTGCCTCTTTCGCCCTTTTTAACAGCATTGACAACTACGATATAGCGACCGCTGGCGGGTAAGGTGAAGGTGAGGGCTGAATTGGTATTCGATCGGCTGATATCATCATTTTTTGCTAACAGTTTTCCATCCGGGCTAAAGAGTGCGACGAAGGTATCAAAATCAGAGCTTTCTAGGGTAATTGTAACTGATTGACCGGCACGGCCTTCAAAGGTATGCTCCTCGTACAGACTTCCATCAGAGGGCAGGGCAGAGGATTTACCGGGTATTAATGAGCTATTAGCACTGAGGAGGGTAGTAGATGTTGGTCTAGTCGGTGTATTATTTTGAAGCTGTCTAATTCTATTTAGGGCATCTTGGTAATCATCTTTCTTTCCTTGCCGCTGATATAAGTCGGCCGCTTTCTGAAAGTCCGACAACGCACCCTGGTTGTCTCCTAATGCACGGCGGGCAATTCCCCGGTTGTAGTAGGCTTCAGCATAGTTAGGATTAATTCGCAAAGCTTGGTTGTAGTCGGCGATCTCACCCTGGTTGTCTCCTAAGTCAGAGCGGGCAACACCCCTGTTATGGTAGGCTTCAGCATAGCTAGGGTTAATTCGCAAAGCTTGATTGAAATCGGCGATCGCACCCTGCTTGTCTCCTAATTGATAGCGAGCAATTCCCCGGTTGTAGTAGACTCCAGCAAGGTTAGGATTAATTCGCAAAGCTTGGTCGTAATCAGCGATCGCACCCTGCTTGTCTCCTAAGTCAGAGCGAACACTTCCCCGGTTGCTGTAAGCTTCAGCATCGTTAGGATTAATTCGCAAAGCTTGGTTGTAATCAGCGATCGCACCCTGCTTGTCTCCTAAGTCAGATCGGGCAACTCCCCGGTTTAAGTAGGCAGTGGCAAAGTTAGAATTAATTTGTAAAGCTTGGTTGTAATCGGCGATCGCACCCTGCTTGTCTCCTAATTGATAGCGAGCACTTCCCCGGTTGTTGTAAGCAATGGCAAAGTTAGGATTAATTCGCAAAGCTTGGTTGTAATCAGTGATCGCACCCTGCTTATCTCCTAAGTCAGATCGGGCAACTCCCCGGCTATAGTAAGCTGTCGCAAAATTGGGGTCAATTTTCAGGGCTTGGTTATAATCGGCGATCGCTCCCTGATTGTCTCCTAAGTCAGATCGGGCAACACCCCTGTTATGGTAGGCATCTGCATAATTAGGATTAAGCTGAATTGCTTGACTATAAGCGGCTACAGCACCCTGATAATCTCCTTTATTTAACTTTTCCTCACCCTGAATAAAGAAATCATCAGCTTTCAGTCCTGTTGCCACACGCGCACTCGGAACCTTCACCCCTAAATCCACTTGAGATGAAGCCAACAATCTCAAACTCGTATTAATCGGAATCCCCAGATTAAAACCAGTCTTCGCAATTTGAATATTCTGATTAATACTGCTAGATTCCGCCGCCCTCGTATCCGCCCTCCCGTGAATTCCCACCACCTCGCCATTCTCATTCAACACCGGCCCCCCGCTCATTCCCGGCAGCGTATTGTTACTATAAACCAACGCATAACCATCATCATTTATTGGTTTAGAAGCATTAGCAGTAATTCGCCCATCCGTGAAATTGTAAATCGAACGATTAATCGCCGCTGAAGTCTTCGGAAATCCTGCCACATAAGCCGCTTTCCCTTCCGTCGCCAAATCCGAGTTGCCAATCTTAGCAACGCTGTAAGTTTGACTGCTGGTAAACTCGACAACTGCTAAATCAATATTTGGCAGTTTTTTGACACTGCTGTAATTGAGTAAATACCGCTTGTCATCAGGGGTGACAATCTCATATTTAGCTTGAGCATCTTTGAAAACGTGACGGGCTGTGATTACCGTGTAAGTGTTACCATTCCGTTTAATAATTATTCCCGAACCAGGATTTTTACTGTCAATCAGGACAGTGATTGATTTAGCTATTTTGCCAACTTCATCAGCAGATATTGCCAAAGCTGCGGTTGGTTGTGCGATGACAATAGTTGCAACAGTACCAATTAACGCGATGGGAATTTTATTAAAGAAGTTCATTGATTTTGGTTTAAGAATAGAGAGAGAAAGCGCATTACACGGATTTGGACACGGATACACAGATGATTTGATTTGAAATTTTAGGTTGGAGATTTGAGATATTTAGTCATAGAGGCAGAAACCGGGTTTTTTACGAAAATACTGCAATAGAGCCTTTAACACGGGTAAAAAACCCGGTTTCTTTAGTATTTATGCGTCAGTCCTCCTATTGGACAACCAAAACCACGATCGCAAATCCGTCTATCCGTGTCCCTCCGTCTCGGGCTGCTGATTTCACTCGCCTATGGTGAAATAGGAGAAACATTTTCCTCAACAGGTGTCTCCTCCAGATATCTCTCCACATCAACAGAACCAGGCCCAGTTTCAGATAATATATATCCAGCCCCTAAGCCGCGACGATCCATTAATCTCTGCAACGTAGCGTCAGCATCGCTTCCCCGCTTGAGAGTGAATAGCAAAGTCCTATTCGTACAAGCATCGTCTTTGTTAACAGCAGCGCACACCACGGGTTCTCCGTTGAGAGTCCCAGTGTTAATATATTTGAGAGTACCGTTGTCGTAGTTGCGCTGAAATCTTATGCCTACCTCTTGGCAGCGTCTTTGGGCCGTCCACGGCGGCGGAAAATAGTTGTTAGAAGTCCAGCGGACGAGTGGCACATTCCCCCGCGAGTTACGAGCGAAGGTGACAGGCAGCCTGTTGAGAGTAGCGCAGAAAAAGCTATTATTTCTCGCTTGGCTGGGTTGACAAAACAGCGCTGCTGTGCTGGCCGAAATAACTAACCCTGTCAGGAGTCCCGTCAAGATTTTGAAGTTCATAAATAGAAATTTTTGATATATTATCTCACAGCTCAGCTAAATTTGCAACTTATAACTTACCCGGATTCTCAAGCCGAGCACCTATCATTCTGTCATAATTTATTTAAAGCGAGAAAGATTATATGTGGGTAGAGGTAACAGCACTAAATCAAGTTCCCGAAGGGGGTGTGTTGAAGGTAAAAGTTGACGAAACTTCAGTGATTTTGAATCGTCAAGGCCTGAATGTCACTTGTTACCGCAATGCTTGCACTCATTTAGAATATCCGATCGACATGGGTAAGGTAAGCAACGGTATCATTACCTGTCCGTTCCATAAGTATCAGTACAAATTAGATAGCGGTAAATGTTTGAATGCACCCGCCGATTCCCTGGAATCTTATCCGGTAAAGATTGAGGGCGATCGGGTTTTTGTGGAGATAGATTAGTTATTCGTTATTAGCTAAGTCCGACAGGGGTTTAAACCCCTGTCTCATAGCTCAAGTCGTCTCAAGGCGACTGTAGATTAGTATTTGATATCAAGTCCGGCTTAAATACCCCCTCACTCTCTTAGTCTGCGGAGGCAGACTTTGTTTGACAAGGAGCAGTTTCAACCGCCGAACCATCTTTCAACCTACCATTTTGGCGCGCCGCTGACGGAGGAAAACCGCCAAAAGCCCGATCGCACCTACCGTCAACAGTAGCCATTCTTCCGGTTCAGGAACCCCCGAAACATTCAGAGGATTATTCGGCTTACTCAACTGTTCCTTACCCGATTCTACCTCTCTGTCAAATCGATCGCTCTTAGCTTCCGCTGCTTTTAGCTGCTCCCTTTGCGCGTCATTAACTAACACAATCATCGAAGAATAAGGCGTCACCACTTTGAAATTTTTAGCTACTGCGTGCATCGCATCCAGTTGCGTCAATTGATTTGAATTTTTCTGCTTGCTAAGTGCAGTTATCAACTGCCGCGCAGCTATCGGTTTAAAGCCTTCATTTCCGGTATCTTTTAACTCTGCGACTGTCGCCGATTTTGCAGTCTTTTTCGACTGCGGCGTTTTGGCATAACTCCAAGCATAGCCGTCAACAACGCTAACTGTAGATGGGCCCGAAGCTGCTGTTGTTGCTACTCGCTGCATCGCCTCTTTCATATCCGTAGCAACTCCGCCGCCACTATCTTGAATCACCTTCAAAGTTGCGTCGTCGTAGCCGGGGGGCAAACCTCCCAAATGTACTGTCCACAGCGGTGCAGAGATGGAAAGTTTAAGTTTGCGATCGTCCGATAATTCGTAACTGTGGCGATCGCTCACCAAAAATACAGTATCGTAACTTTTATCGCCCCGCAACTGTGCAAACTGTTGCAACATATCTTTGATCTGGATTGTACCGTAAAATGTCGCCTTTGCTGCATCAAAATTGCGTACATTTTCTACTAACTTAGGTGGCATTCCCGCAGCGCTGGCGATATACAAATCAACAGCATTCTTGGCTGCTGCATTAGCTTTCAACCATTCAAAAGTCTCTTTTACTTGCTTATTTTCCGCCGCCATGCTGCGGGAAGTATCGAGAATAACTGCAAATTTTTTGCCTTGCGGTAACGAGTAATTTGCATCAGCCAGCGGCTTAGCAGAAATGATATTTCCTCCCGGTAGAACCGCCTGCTGCGCTGTTAGCGGTTGCTGTGCGGCTGCGGGCAAAAAGGGTGGCAGCCAAGTTTCTCTTGCTTCTTTCCCGCTGTATTTTACCTCTTTTCCGGCGATCGTGCGGCGAGTATTTTGGTCCCCAAAAATGTTGCGTTTCTCAGCCAAAACAGGCATAGCCCAACCCTGCGGCTGGCGCATGACTTTGTAGGTAAGCCATAGGTGCATTTCCGTTGGCCCGTCAGTTTGGATGAGTTCTCGTTTAGCTGGGATTGGAAAAGCCCGCAAGCGGTATTGTTTGGGGCCAATTTGTTCTAGCAAAGCCGGATCGACTCTTTCTACTACCTGTTGGTTGTAGACTTGCTGGGCGGCACCTCTAGGCGATACCGTAAATACAAAACGTTTGTTTAAATCGCCAGTATCTCCCAGCCACACTCCTGTAACTGCGGCGCTTTCCGGCAAGGAAAAGTAGTAGAATACTTCTTGCAAGTTTGGCGTTTGATTTTTGTAAACTTCGTAGAGTTGAACGTCAGCCCAGTCGCCGTTTTCTTTGACTGTCACTTCTTGCGACTGCAACCACACTTTTTCCTCATTGACATTCAGCAAACCGGCTTTTGCTTCCTCGCGATTTGATGTTGACTGTACCGCGTGTTTTACTGCTTCTGTGTCGCCTTTTTGCAGCTCCGTATCGAAGAATTCGCCGTAGAGTTTTTCTGCTTTTTCCACATCAGCACTAGAGCCTTGATACAAAAACGGCGACATTAAAAAATTATAGCTGTTCTGCAAAGTTTGAGCCGCTCCGTCAGGGAAAATCCAACTATTTTTGTATATCTCATAAATGTGGTTGTTTTCTCCTACAGTGCTCAAGTAGCGGTAAGGGGACAAATAAGCGTTAACTAAGCCCGCTCGAATCATATGAGACTTGGCTAATATAGTTTGGCGGCTGCTGTCGTTTGTGGGGGGAGTCGCCAGCATTTTCAGTGCTGCAACTTGTGGCTGCTGCTGCAAAGCCGAGAAAATAGCCAGCCAAGCTGCTATGACTCCCAAACTTCCGATTAGCGCTTTATTTTTCCCGTATTGTGCAGCAAAACTCTGCCATATTTTCCGCCCGGAATGAATGTAGAGAAAGCCGTACAGCGAAGGCATGACAACGAATAAGCTACAGGTTAAACCAAAGAATATAAACGATAGCGGTATCCAAATTAAACCCCAGACCCACTCCCCGTATCTAAAGATATCCCAAAATGCTGATACCCATGTAAACTTGAAAAATTCAATGACTACAGTGAAGAATCCATAAAGTGTAAACAATGCCACAGGTACAGCGTAATACATCAGCAATGTTGCCGCCCAAATGCCAACTACTAGCATTAAACTGTGACATCCTAATTGCAGCCACGCATTTCGTTTTTCTCGGATTAAGCTTAAAAAACGATGCTGTTTATTATGGGAACTTTGAGAATCTGAGATATTTTGAACATTTTCTTTTTTACCCAGATAGCCGTACAGCATTTCCACTGAAAATGCTGCAATGCACAAAGCAATAGTAGCGATGATTTGAGAACTAGCTGGAGTGAGTTCTCGTAGCAGGAATAAGCGAAGCAAACAAAGCAAAAATAGCGGTGCTTCTACGCCGTAAAACCAACGCATTAGCTGTAGGGGTTGCTTGCTAAAACGCCTAGCTCCTATTACTGTACATACAGTGGGTACTGCGATCGTAGCTGCCATCGTCAAAGAAAACTCTAGCGGGACGATGCCATCGATTGTCGCCCTAATTAATGGCCCTCCTATAATCGGCAAAATTCCCAAGTAAACAATCGATAAAAAAGTCAAATTCCACAGCCAAAAAATTGTTTTAACAAGTCCATCAAATACCTGTTTAATTTTCATTTATTTCTCCTTGGAAGCTTTTTTTGACGGTATCGTATACATTACTAGCAAACTCTTTTACTTCATGATTTTCTGCTTGTAACGAACTGTCAAACAAAATGGAAACTAGCACCCAATTGTGATTTTTTTGGGTAAGATCGCTGCCGATACGGGACAAGAAGTTATCGGTAGTTAGCTGTGCAGATTGCAGCCAGTATGCTGCTGATAATTGGTCGTTTTTGAGAGACAGCCAGCGCGCTGTTACTGAAGGAGTTAGTTGTTTTTTTTCTATGCGATTGACGGGAATTCCGCTTGCTACAAAACACAACTCGGGGGCGTGATAAGTTTGCCAGGATGTGCTGGCTACTGTGAGCATGGAACCGCGCAAGTTGCCGGCAACAAATCTGATTTTTTGTGTTTGCGTGTCTGGATAGTTGCCAAAGAATTTCTGTTCGCTAGGATTCAGGGGAATCGACTCTGATTTAATGTATTCAGGTAATCTTAAAGGTGCGATCGCCATTTTTGACGTTTCTACATGAGACAGTTGAGCCATGACTGCCAAAACTGTTAGTGCTGCAATTATTACTGGTTTGGCTAAAGGGTGATTTTGGAGTATTCCTGAGTTGGGTTTTGCAGAAATACCGCTGGTTTTTTCTGGCTGAAATTTCGGTACTCGTTGCAGCATTAACCACGTCACAAAACAAGCACATACTAAACCGACAATTCCCAGAGGAACGTGAATAATTTCGGCTAATTTTGGCTGCTTAAACACTTCGGCAACCAGGACTAACACGGCAACGCGCGCAGCGTTAGCAGACACTAACATTAAGAGATTAGCAGCGCCGACTCCTAGCCATCTTAAACTCAATTTACGGCTTTCCAGCCAGGTAGCAGCTAGCAAAAATAGCGTTCCGACTAAGAGGGTTTTAATGCCGCTACAAGGCACATCAACGTGAGCGATGCCGTTTTCCAAAACGATAATATCGTAAGAAGAAATAGCCCCAACGTGCAGCATTGAGAGCAACTGTTCTACTACCTGAGCAGTCAGCACTCGCGCCGGCAAACCTAATCCGCTATTCAACTGACTGTTGAATGGTAAAATACAAGCCAGCAAGCCCGCAACTGGCAAGTTTTTTTGCCAAAAGTTCTGCTCCACCAGTAAGCCGCACAGCCCGTAAGTTCCGAGGATAAATAGGAGGACAGTAACTTGTTTGATATCAATTATGTACTGAAGGGCGATCGAGCAAATACCCGCACCTAACATCAACAGCAGCGGATCTCGCCTCAAAACGAAATGGAGTGAAAATCCCGGCGGGCGATCCTCTTCGAGGGCTGCGCTAACGGAGTTCCCAGTCGATCGCACTACTAATGCTACAATCAAAAAACCAATTACTATCTTGTACAGTGTGGCTATCTCAACAAACGAGGATAACAGCCACTTAACAGCCGAGATATTGGCCCAAAACCAAGCAAGGGCTAACAAACAAGGAGCCAGCCAAACCAAATTAACCCCAGAATTGGGACTGACAGCATCTGGAAGGTCAGAATTGGGAATATTGGTGCGCTGCATGATACCGCTTGACATTCACGTTGGTGACATCTTAGCTCAGCAAAATTAGTAATGTCTAGACCGGTTATTTAAGTTTTGTCAAGCTTCGATTTTCTCTACAGAGAAGCTAGCGTTATAATAATTAATTTTATCGGAGGTAAAAATGAGCGAAAAAAGTCCAGGATACAAAATTGTTAGCGATAACCGACAAGCGCGCCATCTCTATGAAATTATAGAGACATACCAAGTGGGAATCGAGTTGAAAGGAACCGAAGTCAAATCAATTCGGGAAGGAAAAGCCAATTTGCGGGATGGATATGGTTTAGTTCGGAACGGGGAACTGTGGCTCATCAACGTTCACATTTCGCCCTGGAGAAGTGCTAGCAACTATTTTAATCACGAGCCCCGCCGCACCCGTAAATTGCTGATGCACAAGCAGGAAATTCGCAAATTAATCGGCAAAGTGGAAGAAAAAGGCTTGACTTTAGTGCCGTTAAAAATGTATTTGAAAGGCGGCTGGGTAAAACTTGATATCGGTTTGGGTAAAGGGAAAAAACTGTACGACAAGCGCGAAGATTTGAAGAAACGCGAAGACAAGCGGGATATGGAAAGAGCGATGAAACAATTTTAGTCATCCGTTATTAGACATCTCCGAAAAAGAAACTGAAACCTTTGCTACTCAAAGGTTGAAATTGAATTTCGGAAGATGTTTATTAGTCAGGAGTAATTAGTAATTAGTAATTAGTGATTGTCCCTAGTGATTGATTATTTTAGCTCGCGTTCGGTTAATTACTCATCATAATATTTCTCAATATCTCCCCTTTAGGATTTTGAGGGTTCCCATCGTCACTCCACACTTAATTAGAGTTAAGCTGTTCGACATCTAAACTGCATTAACTCGCGTTACCTTTGTTTTTGATGTTTCGGTTCCATTTCATAATTA
>NZ_JAUBPR010000058.1:0-39033 GCF_036700845.1 Microcoleus sp. S13_C5 | reverse complement strand
TTAATTATGAAATGGAACCGAAACATCAAAAACAAAGGTAACGCGAGTTAATGCAGTTTAGATGTCGAACAGCTTATCAGCAATATCTTGAGAAGAACGCTAAATCTGAGGTTTATGCGCCTTGAAAATGAGAAGTATCGCAAGCAGAGATTAATTCTGTACTTATCGTCGCCGTTTCTTTACTTGTTCATAGGGAAAACAATCAATAACGTCAGATAGCATATAACTACCTTTGGACTCGGATTGCATCAGTTCCAAGTAGACACTCTTGGGAACTTCAAAGTATCGATAGGTTTTGCCACTATTAAAAACAACTTCGAGGGTGTAGCTTTCCTCGTCATAACCAGCAGATTGGATCATGCTAGATTCAACAGGTTGTAGTTTCATGGTAATTCTGCGATGCTTTTCTGTAAATATTTATAGCCGATCGCCCTGCAATTTAAGTTGGCCCGCCTAAAAAAACACAATACCCAGATCCTCGACTTCGCAGAAGTCCGGGATGTAGCGCGCGATCGCGCCTTATTTCCCCTAAAATAATTTTTACCAGGCCCCCAATCTAAAATCTAAAATCCAAAATCTAAAATCGAAATGACTCATTCCACCGATATCGTCACCCTCGCCCGCTGGATGGCCGCCGATTTCAGCAACCAAGCCCAAGCATTTGAAAACCCGCCATTCTTCGCCCACATCCGCGTCTGCATGAGACCTTTGCCCGTCGAAGTTCTGGATGGGATCAGCTTGTACCTAGAACAAGCCTACGATATTGAACTGAATGTACCGTACCGAGTCCGAGTTTTGAAATTAGTCCCGGTGGGCGATCGAATCGACATCGAAAATTATGCCATAGAAAACGAAGAACAATTCTACGGCGCTTCCCGCGACCCGCAACGGCTGCAAGAAATCAAAAAAGCACAACTGACACTGCTTCCCGGCTGCACCTTTATTACGCAGTGGACGGGCAACAGCTTCAAAGGGTCTGTCGAACCCGGAAAAGGCTGCATGGTGGTCAGAAAGGGCAAAAAAACCTATCTAGACAGCGAATTCGAGATTGACCAAGACAAATTTATTAGCCACGATCGCGGACGTGACCCCGAAACCGATGCCCACGTCTGGGGAGCCCAGGCCGGCCCTTTTGAATTCACCCGCCGGGCCAGTTTCGCCGACGAAATTCCGGTTTAATCTAAAAAAACAGACTCCTTCCTGGGCGAACACGCTTGATTAAAGGTTCAGAATGCACCAATACCTGGTACATTAACCCAGTATTGGCAAGCAAGATTCACCGTTGATTTATGAAAGTCCTGGTTATTGGTGGCGATGGCTATTGCGGTTGGGCAACCGCACTCTACCTTTCTAACAAGGGTTACGAAGTTGGCATCCTCGACAGCTTCGTGCGGCGGCACTGGGATCTGGAACTGTGCAGCGACACCCTCACTCCCATCGCACCGATTCAGCAACGACTCCAGCGATGGCAAGATTTAACGGGCAAGTCGATCGACTTGTTCGTCGGTGACATCACCAACTACGATTTTCTCAGCAAAAGCATGAGAAAATTTGCACCAGAGGCGATCGTCCATTTCGGCGAACAGCGTTCGGCACCTTTCTCAATGATCGATCGCGAACACGCAGTCCTCACCCAAGTCAATAACGTCGTCGGGACACTCAACCTGCTGTACGCCATCCGCGAAGACTTCCCCGATTGTCACCTAGTGAAATTGGGGACAATGGGCGAATACGGCACGCCGAATATTGACATTGAAGAAGGCTACATTACGATCGAACACAACGGCCGCAAGGATACACTACCTTATCCCAAACAACCGGGCAGTTTCTACCACCTGTCAAAAGTCCACGACTCCCACAACATCCATTTTGCTTGCAAAATCTGGGGTTTAAGAGCCACCGACTTAAATCAGGGCGTAGTCTACGGCGTGCTCACAGATGAAACCGGCATGGACGAACTGTTGATCAACCGTTTGGACTACGACGGAGTATTCGGTACGGCATTGAACAGATTTTGCATCCAAGCAGCGATCGGTCATCCTCTGACAGTTTACGGCACTGGCGGACAAACCCGCAGCTTCTTAGACATTCGGGATACCGTGCGGTGCGTGGAATTGGCGATCGCCAACCCTGCCGAAGCCGGACAATTCCGCGTCTTCAACCAATTCACCGAACAATTCAGCGTCGGCGACTTAGCCTCCTTGGTGCAAAAAGCAGGCATGGCAATGGGATTAAAAGTAGAAATCAACCACCTCGAAAATCCCAGAGTCGAGAAAGAAGAACATTATTTCAATGCCAAAAACACCAATTTGCTAGACCTCGGTTTGCAACCGCACTACCTCTCAGATTCCCTGCTCGATTCTTTGCTGAATTTTGCCACAAAATATCAGCACCGTGTCGATAAAAATCAGATTTTGCCGAAGGTTTCTTGGAAGTAAGTTCTGGTATCTACCTGCGGGATAAGAGATTTTTTAACGAACCGCGAAGGCGCGAAGGGCGCGAAGTAAGAGAAAAGAAGGGAAGAGAGGAGAAGGGTTCGCAAGTTCTGAATCGATTTCGCTGTAGATTACTTTTTTCATATCTATCTTTTTGATCTTTTGCTCCGTGTTCTCTGCGTCCTCTGCGCTTAGTTGCAAAATGGCATAAGGTTTTTACTGCTGGCTTTTTGGGAATAAATGCCGTGGAAAGTCGAAGGCTGATTCTGTTGCTTTTGGTTTTTCTGCCGTAATTTTGGGCCCATGTAGTTTGTGCTTATTATTTAATACCGGAATGGGCTGCACTAACGGCGAGTTATCAAAATTACCCCGCCCGTTAGCGAAGCGCGTTTTGCTGCGGAAACAGAAATATCAATTGTTAGAACAGCGCCGGAAATTCACAGAATTAATTGCTTTGCCGAAGGTGTGGGATTGCTTTTAGGTGGGATAATTGTATCAATTGGCATTCAGGGAATTTGCATCTTACCCCAAAAACCTCTCGCTCGGAATTAGCGACGGTGAAACTCAATGAGGAAGCGTAGAAAAGTAGCCGATCGCACGCAATTGCTGACTCGCGGCGAGACAGTGTATCCTGTCATCGACCCCGACATCTTCCAGAGGCTAGGATTATCATCGGTTTCCTAAACAATTTATTATGAGAATCGCTCTTTTCACTGAAACTTTCCTGCCGAAAATAGACGGCATTGTCACCAGACTGATTCACACGGTAGATAACTTGCAGCGCGCGGGCGAACAAGTTCTGATATTTTCTCCAGATTATGGGATTAAAGAATACAAAGGTGCCCGAGTTTACGGTGTGGAGGGTTTGCCTTTGCCGATGTACCCGGAACTGAAAATGGCACTTCCTTCTCCGGCTGTCGGTCGCCAATTAGAGCAGTTTAAACCGGATATTATTCACGTTGTCAATCCCGCTATTTTGGGATTGGGCGGTATATATTACGGAAAAAAGTTCAACATTCCGATTTTGGCTTCTTACCACACGCATTTGCCGAAATACTTGCACCACTACGGTTTCGGAGTCCTCGAACCTTTATTGTGGGAATTGCTAAAAGGAGCCCACAACCAAGCAGAACTGAATTTGTGTACTTCTACAGCAATGGTGGAAGAACTCAGAAGCCACGGGATCGATCGAGTAGATTTGTGGCAGCGCGGCGTAGATACTGAAATGTTTGTCCCAGAATTGGCAAGTCGAGAAATGCGATCGCGCCTTTCTGCAAATAACCCAGATAGTCCCCTGCTGCTGTACGTCGGCCGCCTCGGTGCAGAAAAAGAAATCGAACGCATCAAACCAGTCCTCGCAGCGATTCCTGATGCCCGCCTTGCCTTAGTGGGAGACGGCCCGCATCGGCAAACCCTTGAACAATATTTTGCCGGTACACCCACCAATTTTGTCGGCTACCTTAAGGGGCAAGAACTAGCAAGAGCTTACGCATCGGCCGACGCCTTCATTTTTCCCTCCCGCACCGAAACCCTGGGCTTAGTGCTCCTAGAAGCAATGGCTGCGGGGACGCCTGTAGTGGCGGCGCGCAGCGGCGGAATTCCCGATATCGTCACCGACGGTGTTAACGGATATTTATTTGACCCCGCCGACGAAGAAGGAGCACTCGCCGCCACCCAGCGTCTGTTTGCGAATCCCCAAGAACGGGAAACCCTGCGCCATAACGCTCGCCGAGAAGCCGAACGCTGGGGTTGGGCCGCCGCCGCCGCACAACTGCAGCGGTACTATCAATCATTGGTGTTTGCCGAGTCCATGCCCAGAGCGGCCTAAATTTCAGGATCTGTAGCACCTTTAAACATCACCGCCAGCTTAGCTTCGCTGTTCGATCGTCAGTTGGTAGTGAGGAGGGATGTTTTCAAAGACCGATCGAACTTTTTTGCTGCATAAATTACCGTCGTTATCCTGCTGTTGCGTTTACCATTAAACTATGAGTAAGCTCTGTAGGAATGCCTTGCGCGCTGCTTTCATAGCGCCCTTTACCTGACCGGATACGGTCGCCGAGTGCGCTAAAACTGTCACACCGCGCGCTGGGGCCGAGCACAGAGCGTCAAATCCACACTGCACTCTCGATCAAACTAAAGCCTGTCACCTAATTTTCAGGCTAGCAGTTTTGCGAACTCAAGTTCAGCTTGAATTGACGAACCCTCATCAGTATCGAGGTTGTAAAAAAGATCGATCGAGTATACATAACAAGCCAACTGAAGTTGCGTGCGCCACTTTTGAACTCACGATTCATCAAAGCGACAAGCGAGTGCCGATGCGCTTGCAAACAAATTCAAGAGTTTGCACCGCCGTCGCATCTAGCGTCGATCGACCTGCGGTCAGTCTATCCCTCTGAGCAAGCAGTTAATCATGACATTCTCCAATACTGGTAGCGTTCTGGCTACACTGACTCAAGTCAATTTTATGGGGGCATTGACCTCCCGTGTTAAGAGCCTGCCAGTTCCTGAATTAGTGTGCCTGCTGGACTTTATCACGGCTGAATTTCAGCAATTTATCCGGGCGATGGACCTGATTAACAATGAAGCACTCGAAAGTCTCTTAGAGCAACTTTTAGATGCCTTCACTGTCAAAATTGGTCAAATTTTGCAAGCAGACCGGACAACAATTTTTTTGGTTGACTCGAACAAAAATCAACTGTGGCACAAAACAGTCGATCCACTTACGGGCGAGGATGTAGAAGTGCGCTTGCCGATGGATGCAGGCATTTTAGGCTACGTAGCAACAACCGGAAAATCGATCAATGTCGCCGAAGCTCGATCGCACGAGTATTTTAATACCGAAGTAGACGAACCACCGGGCTACCAGATCGAAACCATCCTCTGTATGCCGATTTTTAGCAGCAAGAGCCAACACGAACCCGTAGCGGTGGTCAGACTGTTAAATAAAGCTGGCGATGCCCCCTTTACCGAGGAAGACGAAGAGCAGTTCCAGGCTTTTGCAGATTCGATCGGGATTATTCTCGAAAGCTGTCAGTCTTTCTACGTCGTCGCCCGCAACCAGCGAGGGGTTGCCGCACTGTTGAGAGCCACCACGACTTTGGGTCAAAGTCTTGACTTGGAAACAACTTTGCGCTCTGTAATGGATCAAGCTCGCGACTTGATGCAGGCCGATCGCAGCACGCTATTCTTGTTAAATCGGGAAACTAACGAACTCTGGACAAAAGTCGCCAAGGCCGACGGCAAAACGATGGTAGATCTCCGCATTCCTGCTAATAAGGGAATTGCTGGCTACGTGGCTTCGACTGGTCAACCTCTAAATATTACAGATGCTTACGACGATCCCCGCTTTGACCCTTCTACTGACAGGCAAACGGGATACCGCACTCGCACTGTCTTGTGTATGCCGGTGCACAACGCTAAAGGTGAGCTGATCGGGGTGACTCAGCTAATTAATAAGAACCAAGGTACTTTCACCCCTTCTGACGAAGAGTTTTTGCGAGCGTTTAATTCCCAAGCGGGAATGGCGTTGCAAAATTCTCAACTGTTTCAGAACGTGATGGTGGAAAAGCAGTATCAAAAAGATATGCTGCAAAGTCTATCTGATGCAGTGATTTCCACGGATTTGAAGGGGCGAGTTGTGACGATCAACGAAGCAGCCCTAGAATTGTTGGGCTGTCCAGTAAATCAAGCTAAAAGCAAACACAATCCCCAGATTTGGGAAGATAAACTGGTGAATCGCTATGTTTGGGAAGTGGTGCCGATCGACAATTTGCAATTTCGACTAGAAGACAGTCTCAAAAATGCTGCCCGACATTACGTTCCCGAACAAAGTTTAACTGTGGGACTGTTGGTAGAAAAAACGTTAAATTCCCAACAAAAAGAAGAAGAAGAAGAAAGTTATATTTTGGCCGTGCCCGATCGCGCCGATCCGAATTTATATTACGCTTGGGGCGAAAACAGCGCGTGGACTGAGGAAGTAGCGCTGGCAGAATTAGCTAATGCCCAATCTCTATTTGCGCTGCGAAATTCTGCCCTGTATCACCCTTATTGTCCGCTGCCCATCCCCGCCTCTAGAATTAAAGTAATTGAACGTAGTTTGAATTTGACTGTCAACCCGCTGATCAATCCAGAGGGTGGCGTGCGCGGCGGTTTAGTGGTACTCGAAGACATCAGCCGCGAAAAGCGGATGAAAAATACGATGTACCGCTACCTGACTCCTGGGGTCGTAGATAAAGTCATGGCCTTGGGAGAAGGCGCCATGATGGTGGGCGAACGCAAAGAAGTGACTATTTTATTTTCCGACATTCGTGGCTACACCACGCTGACCGAAAATCTGGGAGCGTCCGAGGTGGTATCCCTGCTGAACGAATATTTTGAGACGATGGTGGAGGCCGTTTTCCCCTATGAAGGCACTTTAGACAAGTTTATCGGCGATGCTTTAATGGCGGTGTTCGGCGCGCCCCTGTCGCTGAATCCCCCGGAAAGTCACGGTTGGATGGCGGTTCAGTCGGCTTTAGATATGCGCCGCCGTTTGAAAGAGTTTAATGATTCTCGCCCCGGTGCAGAGCCGTTTCGCTTCGGAATTGGGATTAGTTCCGGAGAGGTGGTTTCGGGAAATATTGGTTCTCAAAAGCGAATGGATTACACGGTAATCGGGGATGCGGTGAATTTGAGTTCGCGATTGGAACAGCTTACAAAGGAGTACGGATGCGATATAATCTTGAGCGAATTTACATACAGTTTGTGCCGCGAAAGAATTTGGGTGCGAGAGTTAGACAAGGTGCGAGTTAAGGGCAAAAATCAGCCAGTGGGTATTTACGAGTTGCTGCAAAATAGTTCTGAACCCATTGATGGGGAAACCCTTCGGTTTTTGGAACTTTACAGTAACGGTAGGGAAGCTTATATTGCTAGAAATTTTCAGAAAGCTATTAGTTATTTTGAAGCGGCTTTAGCAATGCGACCGAGCGATCGACCTGTGGAAGTTCACCTCGACCGATCCCTGAGCTATTTGGAAGTACCTCCGCCCGATGATTGGGACGGCGTGCATACGATGACATCCAAGTAGTAGATTATATTACACCCGAGTGATCAAAAGTAAAAAGATTTGATAAAGGTGTGAGATCTTCCTTATGACAGAGTTAACAAGTATAAAAATGTGAAATCATAAGTCGGATGCCATATTAAAGTTTAGTATTTATTTCCAGGCTAGCAATTAAATGAGTTATTTATCTGTTCCGAATGCCACAAAAGCTGATCGCATTCTGGTGGTAGACGATGCACCAGATAATGTTTTGTTGGTTCAGACAATCCTAGAAGAAGAAGGTTACGAAATTAGCACGGCCGAGAACGGCTTTTCTGCCTTGAGTCAAATTGACAAGTCAGCCCCGGATTTGGTACTGCTAGACGTGATGATGCCGGGAATGGATGGTTACGAAGTCACTAAACGAATCCGAGACAATAAGGAATTGCCCTTTATGCCGATTTTGCTGATCACTGCTCACGACAGTGCGAGCGTAGTGCAGGGATTGGACATGGGAGCAGACGATTTCATCCGCAAACCAGTCGAAATGGACGAACTGCTGGCGAGGGTTCGATCGCTCCTGCGGCTAAAGCACAGCGTAGACGAGCGCAATTCGATCGCCCTCCAGCGCGAAGATTTTGTCTCCCGACTCGCTCACGACTTGCGGACGCCCCTCGTAGCAGCCGATCGAATGCTAAGTTTAATGCAGCAGGGAGCTTTGGGAGAAATTTCGCCTGAGATGCGCGACGCTTTCGGGACGATGGTTCGCAGCAACAAAAACCTGATTGCGCTCGTAAATATGCTGCTGGAAGTCTACCGCTACGAAGCAGGCGCCAAATCCCTAAGTTTCGCTCCCGTGGACTTGCGCCAGCTTATTACTGAGGTAGCTGAAGAACTCGCTCCCCTAGCGGATGCTAAAGGTTTGTCAATAAATTTAGACTTGACAGAAAGTGCAGAAAGTGCACCGATTGCGAAGTATCCGGGCGATCGTCTGGAACTGCACCGCTTGCTGACAAATCTCATCGGAAATGCGATTAAATTCACCGACAACGGCTCAATAGATGTCAGCTTAAAAGCTGCCAATTCACCTGCTTATACGAGCTTCAAAAACCAACCGCTGGCATGGGTAATTATAGAAATCAAAGACACCGGTGCCGGCCTTTCTCCCAGCGAAAAAGCCAAGTTATTTGAAAGGTTTGGCTCGGGAACTCACAGGAGATCCAGTACAGGTTTGGGACTACACCTCTGTCGGCAAATTGTCGAAGCTCACCGCGGCACGATCGAGGTAAAATCAGAGTTGGGCAAAGGCAGTTTGTTTACTATTCGCTTGCCTTGTTAGATCGGGATAATTAACTCTAAGTTTGGGGTGCGAAAGGCGCACATTACTACAGATAAACTGTAATTGTAGCGTGCGAAGTGCGTACCTAATCGAATTATGGTTAATTTACCAGATGTCATATAATGACTTGGCAACCGAATTGATGGCGATATGTCTAACTGTCCAGTGTGCGGTGCTGAATACATAGAAGAAAAAGCAGAGTTGTGCTCGATTTGCGGCTGGGATTTGACTCCCTACCCGCAGCGTGCTAAGCCTTCCAAAACTTATTTAAAAAAAGAACAAGTTAGATTGCAGTGGGCAAAACAAATGTGGGAATTGGCCCGCAATCAACAAAATTGGTTAGCTAAATTTGATGAGTTGCAGGGGGAAGTGCAGCAAGGTGCGATCGCCCGCACATACATTCAATCTCAGTTAGAATGGGTTCTGTACCGCCTCGAACAACTAAACCCAGAATTGATTGTCAGCACTCTACTGCGACTAGAAGACAAAATCGGCGCCATACCTGACTCAACTCCGGCTATCTCCGAAGTCGGGATGGACTACCGCCAACTTACAAAGCTATTAGAAACCGGAAAATGGCGCAAAGCTGATGAACACACTTGGGAAATCTTGCTGAAAATCGCTGTCAGGGAAGACGAAGGCTGGCTGAGTGCAGCCGATATTGACAGTTTTCCTCCTACAGACCTTCGCACGATCGACCAACTTTGGCAACAATACAGCAGCGGGCGGTTCGGGTTGAGCGTGCAGCAGCAGATTTGGGAAAGTACCGAGGCAAATTATACTGAATTTTGCGATCGAGTCGGCTGGCGAGTCAAGGAAAATTGGAAATATTACAGCGAGCTCTCCTTCAACGAAGATGCTCCCCCCGGACATCTCCCCGTCACCGCATGGAGACAGCGCGCCTGTTACGGTGCTGGTAAACTCACCGCAGCAGAAAACTTTGCCCGCATCGCTGCGAAACTCGCAACTGGCGATCGGTAATCATCAAAAAAAAATCAAAATCGACATTAACTGCTATAATCAAAACGGTTTAGCAACTGGGGCTGTGGCTCAGATGGATAGAGCAAGCGCCTCCTGAAGAATCGGGCACCCTGTGAGGAAACTCTGGGAGTGAATGTGGTCAAATTTGGTGAAACCTAAAGAGTTCGTGGGTTCCTATGACTCTAAGGCAATACCAAGCCAAGCCTGAGTTCATGGCGATTAAACAATCGCCTATATTGAAATCAGGAAGGTTTAGAGACTAGACGGTCACCACCTAAAAGCTGCAAGCATATGGTGAAGGTATAGTCCAGAGAGTGGGGAAACTCACACAAATCTGAAGCGCTAGGTCGCCGGTTCGAACCCGGCCAGTCCCGTTAAAAATCAAGAAAAATTAAAAGCAGGAGGGGTAAGCTTAGTTTTGCCCCTCTTTTTTGCATATCCGCTAACGAATTCGCCCAAGGACGAATATTTGCTTGAAGACGAGAACTTACGCAGAACCTCTATAGAGGCCCATGTGAAATCTTACATCTGAAATCTAAAATCTCAAATCACCTGTTTAAGTCCCACCACAAGCGTAGAGTTAATCTAAAATCTAAAATCTAAAATCTAAAATCTAAAATCTATGATCCCCCGACCCTTTTTTAATTTTTAATTTTTAATTCCTGTTAGTGGGCTATAGGTGCGGTATTTTTTGTTATGGTTCCTTTGTGAGTTACATAAAATTTTTATAGGTTTAGATGTGGTTAAGAATCAGTTCAAACACGCAGCGTTACAAGCCTTTGAAGACTTCACGCAGTTTTTGGTTCCTAGTAGGGCTTTTGATGGCGTGTTGGTTTGGCTATCAGCAGGTTAAGAGCGAATTTCAGAGACCCCAAGCTTTGTTAGTTCTAGGTGGGGCTACGGAGCGAGAGGTGTTTGCAGCCAAATTTGCTCGGGCTCATCCTGAATTGCCGATTTGGGTGTCGTCTGGCAGCAATCCCGAGTTCGCGGAATGGGTGTTTTCAGAAGCGGGAATTGAGTCCGATCGCCTGCACTTAGACTACAGAGCGGTCGATACGGTAACAAATTTTACCACCCTGGTAGATGAATTGAAAGCTCAAGGGATTGAGAGCGTGTATCTGATCACTTCTGACGATCATATGCGGCGAGCTCAGATTATCGGCGAAATCGTCCTCGGCAGTCGAGGCATTAGTTTTAAGCCTGTGGCAGTTCCGTCTGGGCGAACCCCCGAACCGGTGCAAAAAGCTCTTCGCGACGGCGCTAGGGCTATTCTTTGGCTGACAACTGGTTATACAGGTGCTAACTTCACCCAAGCGAGAATTCAATAAACCAAGGGAAGGATTGAGCAATTTTTAATTTTTTTCCATTCCCTCTGGTTTTAAAACTTGTCTTTTATAGCGATTTAAAGCACCGGGAAAACGCTGATAGCAAATGCCTAAAAGAAGAGAAGAGAAAAGAAAAGAAGGAGTAGTTTAAAATTAGTAGATGAACTTCAAAAGCTAAAGTTAATGACCGACCAAATTCTGCCGCAAGTTCTAGAGCAAATTTTGAGTGACAGCAAAACGCCGGATGCTGTTTTTTCGGCTTTGGTGCCGGCGTTAGGCGAGGTGTTAAATTGCGATCGAGTCTTTCTCTACCTCCGCAATCCTGAAACCCAAATGGGCAGAGTACCTTACTGCTGGCGTCGCAACTCAAACTATCCCGAGGTTTGGGACGCGGAATGGAAAAAAGAACCAGAATCTTTAGGGGAAGAAGACCCTTTGTTTGCAGCAGCTTTGCGAACTGAACAGTCGGTTTTTGTTGAGGATGTTGAAACAGCAACTCCTGAAGTTGTCAACAAAGATTTTGAGGCAAAAAATTTCGGACATCGAGCTTTAATTCACGCTCATCTTTGTGCTGACGGCTTATTGTGGGGGGTTTTGCAGCCTTGTATGTTCGATCGCCCCAGAGTTTGGACTGACTTTGATCGCCAAGTTATCGCAGCAGTTACAGACAAAATTTCGCCTTTAGCTGTCGCTTATGTCACCGCCTCAGCATCAAAAGATCAGCCATAAAAATCAATAATTGACTTGTAGGGAGGGGTGGGCAATGAATGAATGTCAACTTAAGACTAAAACCACGTCTAGATCGTGGTTTTAGCCCAATCTCAATCCCCTTCCCTGCAGACGAAACACCGTTTCCTGTTCCCCCCTTTTTAAGTTAGGGGGGATCGATGGGCTAATTTTTAAACAAAAGTCGGGTAGTAAATTTGAGCTGATTGTTCTCACCAATGGTGAGGTGTGCATCGCCCTATAGATAGAGTTTAATGCACAATTCCTGTTTAAAAAACGCCCCAATTTTGAATGCCCCGACCGCTGAAAATCCCTTGAGCCCGACTAATATCATCCTCAGTGCCATCTACTACCACCAAATAATCGCCGGCGTGCAGGCGATCGGTGTAAATTCTAGCTGTTTCTTCGGGAATTCCCAAGTCAGTCAAGGCCTTCACCACTCCACCGAAAGCCGCCGCCGAGACGCCAGTGCTTGCTACGCTAGCCACCAGTGCGGCGCCCAAAGTGCCCGCTGCAATCATCGGCCCGATTCCGGGAATAGCTAAACTTCCGAGACCCACTAGCACGGTGGCTAAAGCACTATTTGTCAGAGTGTCTGCTACCACTCCTGATCCTGTGTCTAGATTTTTATCGCCCACTTGAGCGATCGTTTGAGTATGGCCTACAGACTCGCCTGCATCCCTACCAACAACGGAAACTTTATCCATTGGAAACCCGGAAGATTTCAATTCTGTCAGAGCTTGCTCGGCATCTTCGCGGTTAGAAAACAATCCCAACGCACGGGTTTGATTGCTTGTTACCATATCTTTCTTCTTATCTCCTGTCAAATTAAACTCAAATTCAAGCCTAATTATTGCGCTTGTTTTCAATCACTTATATTGATATTTTTCGATGTTTATCTTCAGCATTCATCTATCTGTAGATATAATCTGAAAAACAGCAACAAAAGTTATAAAATCAGCGACCCAAATCGTGCATGGCATTAATCTCGATCGCACATCTTTCAGTCAGCGCTTGCAACTCCTCGCGATCCGAAGAACCGGGCGCTTCAATTAGCTTGCCAATTCGCACCGTCAGCGGCACCGGACGCGGCATTCCCGAACCTTTCGACGAAATCGCGTGAGTTCCCCATAAACTAACAGGCAACAGTGGCGCTTTTGCCTTAGCAGCTATTAGCGCAGCACCTAATTTCGGTTCAGTAATTCTGCCGTCTGGGGTGCGAGTTCCCTGCAAAAATACACCCGTCGCCCAGCCATTTTCCAAAGAATTGATAGCCGATCGAATTGCACTGCGATCGGCACTTTCCCGCTTCACTGGATAAGCACCGTAAAGCGTAATTGCCTGCTTCAAAATAGGAACTTTAAATAACTCTTCCTTTGCCATAAATGCGACGGGCCGCCTCATGCAATTAGACAAAATCGGCGGGTCAAAATCGCTGGCGTGATTGCTGACTACCACCAGCGGCCCTTCTGTCGGAACATTTTCTGCACCGTAGATGCGGCCGCGAAAGTACAGGTGCAGCATCGGGCTGACAATTGACCATTTGAATAAATAGTAGAGAAGTAAACTTTCGACTGGTTCGCGACTTTTGCTCACAGAAAAACCTTAGATTTTAAATTACATCGCATATTAGCCTATCAGATCGAGTCCGTTTGAGATTATTCCGCGGTTTAAACCGCTATCGCGAGTCAAACGAAGTCCGCCTGCGCGGACTGAAGAATGTAGTCCGCGCAGGCGGACTTTGCTTGTGTAGCGCCAGAATTTATTCTGGCGGACTATTTGCTTGTGTAGCGCCAGAATTTATTCTGGCGAATTCCTGAATGTCAAAACTCTGCAAAGGCTCAATTTCCAGCCAGCATGGCTTTCTGTCCTTCCGAAGAAGTCGCGTAGCCCAAGAAATCCTTAACTGCTTGGCTGGGAGGATTTTTGTAAGCGTAGTACAACTGCCGCTTGTAAGGATAGTTACCAGCATCCGGCGTCGCACCGTTGACCGGAACAACGCGCACAGTTTTCTGATTGGCTACTTGAGCGAAAGTCGCATAGCCAATGCCGTTGTTGCCTAAAGCTTGCAGCAGGGGAGTTGTCGCATCTCGATCGAGCTTAGTGATATTCGGCCCCGTGCCAAAATTAGCGCCAGAGAGCACTTGTTCTTTAAACGTTTGGTGAGTGCCGCTAACTTCGGGTCGATTTATCACTTTAATCGGGCCCGCCGGGCCGCCGACTTTCGACCAGTCTTGAGTATTTCCCTTGAAAATATCTTGTACTTGAGCGGAAGTTAAACCTCCTTTGAAGGGGTTGTTCACGCCAACTACGAGGGCGATCGTATCTAGGGCAACGGGCACAGCAGCCAAACCCTGACCTTGTTCTTTAGCCGTCAAAGGTCGCGATACCGCTGCAATATCGGCTGTTCCCGCCGCCAAATCCTGAATTCCTTTTTCAGAACCGTTCGCTTTGGTATCGACTGTCGTGCCGGAAAACTTGCCTTGAAAGCCTTTCTTGAGGTTCTGATTGATTGTCACCATGCTGGTGGAACCGTCAATTCTCACCGCCGTACCCGCAGGCACGGAAGCTGGAAGCGCAAAGGAAGTAGCTGCAACAGGGGAAGCACCGCCGACTACTGGCGCGACGGGAGGCAGATTGGCCCCACCACCGCCTGCGGGTATGGGAGTGGGGGGATTGTTACTAACATCTTGCAATGCTGGTTTGTTGAGAAAAAAGAACCAACCGCCACCGGCGAGCAACAGAAATAACAGAATAAAAACTATGGGGGGAGGCCCGCTCTTAGCCATAAAATTCTCCTTAGCTGGGAAGTTCTTTGTTGTTGGAGCCGTCTAACATTTGTAGCCTGCGATTAACTTCATCATCTAAGGTCATATTTTCTAATTCTGCCTGAAGTCTTTCTTGGGGGTTCTCAGATAGCTCTGCTAAAGCTTGCTGTTGGAGATTGCGGCCGTGGACGGCGTTTTTGGCTTGCTCAAATTGCGATCGAGCTGAATCGATACTGAGGTCGTTGTTGACTTTGGATATGGCTCGAAGGGCTTCGTTAATTTCTGCCATATCTTTCATATTTTGCATATCGGTTTTGTAGGCTTCCAGCTTCATCCGTTCTCGATTTAGCTTGTCTTTGGAAGAATTCACGAACTGTTCGGCTTGTTTTACTTGGGCTTCTAACTGCGGCAGAATTTGTTCTGTCTGAATTACTTTCGACATTGCTAAGCGGGCTGCTTCTTCGTTGCCGTTGCGCTGGGCTGTGATGGCTTGGCGCTCTACGGTTTGCATTTCCCTAACTTTTTCTTCATATTTAGTTTTGGCGCGCTGGTAGGCTGCAACTTGGGTGGAGACTGCTGCAGCTAGCTTTTGCACTGATTCTTGCATCGATCGCAGCGACTCTTCGGCTACCGCCACCGACACCTGGCCGCCAGATTCTACGGGCAGTCCCCACATCCAGTTCCACGCGCCTACTATGGTTCTGCCTGCCTTGTCGCCCATCAACCAGTAAAGAACTTTTTTCATATAAACACCAGATAAGCTTGGTTTTTACGCCTAGTCTACATCAGGATTTGTCGATCGCCCCGTCAATCGATTTTAGATTTTAGATTTTAGATTTTAGATTTTAGAATTGAAGCATTGACCCCACGGATCAATTCGGGGGGCAAGTTTCATCGGATACAGGTTTTTTATTTCTGGACGGATGAATCCGGGGGCTTGTATCCTGGATGCTTTCGGTCAAGTCGATCGATATCTAGATTTTTGATTAATATTTTCTAAATGTCTGGATCGTCTATCCCCAAGTTGCACAACAGCCAATATTCGGATTTGCCTGTTGTGCGATTCGTTTTTGGGCAATCTTCGGGCTAATGAACTCTAAATTTTATAACCTGCCGTTTAATAACAGGTTAAAAATAGATTAAGCCGGCAAATCTGCAAAACTGCTAACATTTACCAGCGCTAAATCGGGACAAGTCCGTTTTATCAAACCTGTAAGAACTTTGCCGGGGCCAATTTCCACTACGCGATCGATTCCTTGTTGCGGCAATTGCAGGGAAATTTCTCGCCACCGCACGCCTTTGGTCATCTGCTGACTCAACCGCTGCTTTAAAGTTGCTGCGCTAGTAGTGGCTGACGGTTCTGCGTTCGAGAGCACCAGCATTTTAGCATCGGAAAACCTTGCAGACTTTAACGCTAGTTGAAACTCTGCAGCCACTGATGCCATCAGGGGAGAGTGAAACGCACCGGAAACATTCAATTTAACGGCGCGTTTGACTTTGATTTTGGCGAGTAACTCTTCTACTGCTGCGGGCGTTCCAGAAATCACGACTTGTGCTTCGCTGTTGTCGTTTGCCAGCACTACGTCTCGGCTGTATTGAATTTGCAATTCTAGTTCCTGCCTGTCGAACCCGATCAAAGCCACCATTTGCCCGCCGGAGGTGGTGTCCATGAGTTCGGCGCGGCGTTTGACTAAGCGCAACCCGGTTTCAAAGTCAAAGACGCCTGCTGCGTAGAGGGCAACGTATTCTCCTAAACTGTGACCGGCCACTACCGCTGGCCGATCGCTTTTTTCTCGCATTAAGTCGGTCAAAATACTTTCTACTACGAACAAGCAAGGCTGGGTGTAGAGAGTCCGAGATAGTTTTGCTTCTTCTTTTTGGCAAACTTCCGAGACAGACCAACCTAAAATTTCTTTAGCGAGCTCAAATTTGGCTTTGGCTGTTGGCAAGTTTAATAAGTCTGCACCCATCCCGATCGCCTGGGAACCTTGTCCGGGAAATACCCATGCTGTTTTAGTCATTTTTCCGGTAATCTGCTAATTGGTGGTTGCTAATTGGTGATTGCAAAAATTCTTTCTTTCCCGCTTCTAAGTTCGCTCGCTGGTATCCGCTATCTTTCGGTTAACGAACTATCTACTCGCGACTCACAATTATAACATAATAATTGCAGTTTTTACGAAATTTATATTTTTTTTGTTACTTTAATTAAATTAATAGCAGTAACAAAATTTTCCACCTTTTAGTCGGCGAAAGTCGATCGAAGAATAGAGGATTTTCACTTCCAGGCCCCGCTTGTCAAGAACTCCTGTCCTCCGGGTGCAGCCGTACACCTTACCCTGTGTGTGTATAGCGTGTTAAAGGATTTGTATTTATCAAGGGTTCAACTCCCGACAATCACCTGGGCAAGTTTACAGTCGGGAAATATCACCTTCCCCATTGAAAAATCGCAGCCCCCCAAGTCAAACCTGCACCGAAACCAGCAGCAGCAATTGTATCGCCCGCTTTAACTTTACCCTGACGCACGGCTTCGTCTAAGGCCAGGGGAATTGAAGCCGCTGAGGTATTGCCGTAAGTTGCCAAATTGCTGATTACTTTTTCGGGGGGAATTTTTAGCCTTTGGGCCACGGCATCAAGAATCCGCTGATTGGCTTGGTGCAACAACAGCCAGTCAATTTCAGCAGCGCTAATATTTGCCCGAAACATAGCTTTTTCTATTACTTCCGGCACTTTTTTCACAGCAAACCGATAGATTTCTTGACCGTTCATTGTAATGGGATGAAATCCGCCAACTCCGATGTTGACGCCCTCAATTAATTCTTTTGACTCGGCTTTGTAAGGCAAATTGAGGGAGGAGTTTTGCGTACCGTCGCTGCGAATTTCAAATCCCAAAAAGCGATCAACTTCTGAAGCTTGCAATACCACCGCACCTGCACCGTCTCCAAATAGAATGCAAGTACCCCGATCCGACCAATTCACCCAGCGAGACAAAATATCTGCTCCGATCAGCAAAACATTTTGATAAACCCCTGTCCGAATGAACTGCGAGGCTGTAACTAAACCAAAAACAAAGCCCGAACAAGCTGCTGTCAAATCAAAAGCCACAGCTTTTGTCGCGCCCAATTGATATTGAATTTTACTGGCAGTGCCAAACAAATCGTCAGGACTTGAAGTAGCCAAAATAATCAAATCGATATCTGTCGGCGAAATTTCTGCCATTGCGATCGCCTGAAGCGATGCCTCGGACGCTAAATCGCACAAAGAAGTGCGATCGTCCGCCAGCCTGCGGGAGCGAATACCCGTCCGCGCCCCAATCCACTCGTCAGAAGTTTCTACTATCTGACTCAAACCGTTATTATCCAGCGAAACCTGCGGTGTACAAGAACCGCTACCCGTGACGGCAATTCCGAACCCTGATTGCTGCAACATTCCTCTCCATTTACTCGCTGTTAGATCGAGAAATTAAAAATTAAAAACTACCAATTAAAATTATTTTTTAAACTGCTGAAGTTACTTTGTTTTTAAGCAAAACAGTTGGTTTAAGCTGACATTTTTAATTTTACATTTTTAATTTTTAATTCCTACTTACTGCCTCTAATTCACAGCTTCTTGTTCCAGAGCGCTTTGGTTATTGGACGATCGAATTCGCTCCAGCACTTGGTTGTCAATAGCCTCCTTCGCCAAACGAATGGCATTAAAAATCGAGGCAGCTTGAGACGAACCGTGGCTGATAATGCAAACTCCAGCAACGCCCAATAGCAAACCGCCACCATGTTCAACGTGGTCTACCCGCTGCTTAAACCCCTTGAGGCTTTCTTGCAGAAGGGGAGCGCTAATTTGATTTTTGAGTCCGGCAGCCAATTCTTCCTTAAGAACTTGCACCACGACTTCGCCCACCGCTTCGGCAAACTTCAACAACACGTTGCCGACAAACCCGTCGCAAACAATCACGTCGAATTTCCCCGACAGCACGTCGCGGCCTTCGGCATTGCCCACAAAAGGAATGTTAGGGTTGTCCACCAATAACTGGTGGGTTCGCACGGCTGCGTCGTTGCCTTTAGAAGGTTCTTCGCCTATGTTGAGCAGACCGATTTTAGGTTCGGCGACGCCCAGCACGCACTGGCTGTAAATAGTTCCCATAAGAGCGAACTGCTCCAAAAATTTGGGGCGGCAGTCCACATTAGCGCCGACATCGAGAATAAGTACAGAGCTGCCCGGTACCATTGTCGGTAAAACCGCACCGATCGCAGGGCGATCGATTCCGGGGAGCCGGCCCAACCTGAGCAGGGCAGCAGCCATTGCCGCGCCGGAGTGACCGGCGGACACCACAGCATCAGCTTGCTGCTGCTTTACCAAGTTCATCGCTACGTTAATCGAAGCGTTGGGCTTGCGTTTGAGGGCACTCAAAGGTTCTTCGTGCATTTCCACCGCTCCTTCAGAAGGAACGATTTCTAGCTGACCTTTAGAGACGCGGCCGATCGCGTCTTGTTGCCGGAGCGAGTCTTCTATTTGCTGCGGGTCGCCCACCAGCAAAATCTCTACGCCTAATTCTTCTTGTGCCTTAAGCGCTCCAGCTACAACTTCGGCGGGGGCATGATCCCCACCCATAGCGTCTATTGCAATTCTTGCGCGTGTCGATCCCATTGACCAATGTTTGAGAAACACTAAAAATTCTACCAGGAAGTCAGGAGCGTGAATCCAGAAGTCTGAATAAAGAACTAAAATCCGCTCACTAGGGCGATCGGACAATTCTCATTTCCGACTACTCTGATAGAACTTGTTTTGTCACTACTTTACTATTTTTGACTGCCAATTGAAAAAATCAATGGAATAGTTTACATGACCGCAAGCACTTTAGTCCGGGAACCCCGGATTCATCCGTGGAGCGAGAAAAAAGCTCCCCCTCCTGATCACTTGCCCCCGGATTTATCAGTGGGAGCGCTTTCTTCAATCTGAAATCTAAAATCTAAAATCGATTGACTTTAGGAGTAAAAAATGCTGGATTTATTTAGCTCAGGGATGATGTCTCTGTGGCTGGACATGGCTGGGGTAGGCACTGCCGCGCCTAATGCTGCGTCAGTGCTGGCTTGGCGGGGAGGGATACCCGGGTTAGTGGTGGCCGAAGATTTGGCTTTTGGGCGAATAAAGGCGGCCAATCCAGACTTGCCCGCAGAAGCGACGGTGCGGGAATATTTAAAAGACTTAAAAGACAAGAACCTGATTGATGGGAATCAGGGAATTTGGGTGCAAGCGGGAATGGTGCCGCTGGTAAGCCAGCAGGGGAAGACGCTGATGCCTGGAGCTTCGCTGACTAAGATTGCGACTTCTCTGGCGTCGCTGGAGACTTGGGGCGCGGATTATCAGTTTGAAACGCGCTTCCTAGCAACGGGGCCGATTAGCAATGGTGTATTGCAGGGAGATTTGGTGGTCAGCGGTGGGGGCGATCCGCTGTTTGTGTGGGAGGAGGCGATCGCCGTTGGCAATGCTCTCAATCAAATGGGTATCGAGCGCGTGGCGGGAAATTTGGTGGTGACAGGCAATTTTCGCATGAATTACGAGTCCGATCCTTTGGCTGCGGGGGAGATACTGCGGCAAGCTCTTGAGGGTAGCAATTGGCCTGCGGACGTGGTGGCAATGTATTCTAAGATGGCTCCAGGAACTAGAAAGCCCCAAGTAACGGTGGCCGGCAGCGTCATTGCTGAGAAATTTGTGACTTCGGGGCGTTTGCTGCTGAAGCGCCGATCGCTTCCTTTAGCCGAAATTCTCAAGCAGATGAACGTCCACAGCGACAATGAAATGGCTCAGATGCTGGCCGACGATTTGGGCGGGGCAAAAATAGTGCAGCAGCAAGCGACTTGGGCTGCGGGGGTGCCGGAGGATGAACTCCAATTAGTTAACGGTTCGGGATTGGGAGTGGAAAATCAGATGTCTCCGAGGGCAGCTTGTGGGATGATGCAGGCGATCGCCCGCAACCTTCAGACTACTGGGCTGACGATTGCTGACTTGTTTCCGGTGTCCGGGCGCGATAAAGGTACTGTGGCACATCGGCACATTCCGCGATCGGCTGTGGTGAAAACTGGTAGTTTGGACACGGTGATTGCTTTGGCTGGAGCCATACCCACGCGCGATCGGGGTTTAGTTTGGTTTGCAATTATTAATCGCGGCACCGATTGGGACTCTTTGAGAGCGCAGCAAGATATATTTTTGCAAAAATTGGTGCAGCAGTGGGGAAGTGCATCGATTTTGCCACTAGCAATTACACCGCACATTGACGGCGCCAGACCTGCCTTGGGGGCAGCAAATCGTAGCGATATTTTGGTGGGAGGTTAAGAAATAGGGGTTGAGTTGCAGTTCGGGGAAGGAGCGCTGACAAAATAGCTTAGAATTGGAACAAGACTATTGTGCAAGAAGATGATCAAACTGCGATTGAAGAGATACGGGAAAAAACGCGAGACAAGCTACCGGATTGTAGCGATGAACAGTTCTACTCGCCGCGACGGCCGTCCCCTAGAAGAGCTCGGCTATTACAACCCCAGAAATAATGAAACCAGGCTGGATGTTCCAGCGATTGTCAAGCGCCTGCAAGAAGGCGCTCAGCCAACTGACACCGTGCGTGACATCCTGAGAAAAGCCCATGTATTTGAACAAGTCGGAGCCGGAGCCAACGTTGAATCCAGCACAGCAGCAGTCAGCTAGTCCCAACTACGCTGGACTGGTTAAATTTTTAATTGGGCCGTTTTTAGAGACCCCCGGATCTTTGCGGGTTGATTGCGAACTGCACCCGCGCCAATCGCGGGTCTGGGTTCGTCTAGCTTTTGAAGATCCCGACAAAGGGCGAGTTTACGGTAGGGGCGGACGCAATATTCAGGCCATTAGAACTACCCTTGAAGCGGTGGCGCAGACGGCGGGTCAGTCACTCTACTTAGATATATACGATGGCGAAGCGGGCGATCGTGGATCTGGCCCGCCCAGGGGCGATCGCCCGGATCGCCCGGATCGCCCAGATCGCGACCGCCCAGATCGTGGCTCGCGGGAGCCGCGAGGCGATTTCCGACCCCGGACGCCACCTCCGTCGCCGAGTCCCTTAGCTAGCAGAACTCCGAGAGAACAACCTCGCCGTACTAACACACCTACGTTTAGAACGAGCAGAAATACTCCCGGTTATTAACTAACTGCATAGCCCAGAAAGAATTTTAGATTTTAGATTGCCTGTTGTAAACTTTGTATTACAAGCCCCGTTAGGGTTGAAATTGCCGGTTTTGTGATCGGAAACAAATGTAAAATTTGAAATTTCAAATGTCAGCGGGATCGGGTTAATCTAAGATCTAAAATTTCAAATCTAAAATCTAAAATTGCCTGACTTACTAGAAGGGAGATTTGATTTGTGCCTCAAGCACCAAACTTATTGGGGAGCTAAATCTAAAAGACGCCTTAGATACTAGGTAAAACCTAGTAACGGGCGTCTTTTTGTTCGCAAGTAGTGAGTCGTTTAACACTTAGTTGTTAACCTTTAATTGCTTATTTGGAGGAGCTTATGTTGGCATGAATGAAAAACTAACAATAGAGTTACCGAGCACTCAAAGCGCAATGTCGCTGGCCGGTAATCAAGAAGAAAACTTGAAAATGATCTCTAAGCAAACCGGGGCTAACCTGGTAATGCGAGGCCAAGAACTGCTGATTTCAGGCACAAAAAGTCAAGTAGAATTGTGTCATAAATTAGTGCGATCGCTCTCCGACTATTGGAAATCCGGCAAAAATATTACCGGAGTTGAAATCCAGACGGCGCGCCAAGCTTTGGATACCAACCGCCAAGGCGATTTACAAGACTTGCAGCGAGACGTTCTCGCCAGAACCCGCCGCGGGGAAGAAATTAGAGCCAAAACCTTCAAGCAGCGGCAATACGTCCAAGCAGTACGCACGCACGACCTGACATTTTGCATTGGCCCCGCTGGTACTGGCAAAACATTTCTAGCTGCTATTTTCGCCGTGCAAGCGCTGTTGAGCAAGCAGTACGAACGGCTGATTTTAACCAGGCCAGCCGTGGAAGCTGGCGAAAAATTAGGGTTTTTGCCTGGAGATTTGCAGCAAAAAGTCGATCCATATTTGCGCCCGCTTTACGACGCCCTGCAAGAAATGATCGACCCTGAAAAAATGGCTGATTTAATGGAAAGAGGCTTGATCGAAGTAGCTCCTTTAGCTTATATGCGGGGGCGCACTCTCAGCAATGCTTTCGTAATTTTGGACGAAGCTCAAAATACGACGCCGGCTCAGATGAAAATGGTGTTGACTCGTCTGGGCTTTCGATCGAGAATGGTAGTGACGGGCGATATCACTCAAACAGATTTGCCGCCAAACCAACAGTCGGGATTGTCAGTCGCCCAAAACATTCTACGCAACGTTGAGGGCATTGCTTTCTGCGAATTTTCTCAAGCGGATGTGGTGCGACACCCGCTAGTGCAGCGGATTGTCGCTGCTTACGAACTGCACGAAACATAGTCAGTAGTCAGTAGTCATTAGTCATTAGTCAGTAGTCAGTAGTCATTGGTTGATTGTTAGTTGTTGTTGGTTCTAATGCTCAAAGTCCAATACCCAATACCCAATTCCCAAATTAAATTATGCCTAACCTGAAAGAGTTCTTGGAAGCTTGCGAACAATTGGGAACGCTGCGTTTAATCGTGACTAGCAGCGCGGCGGTGCTGGAAGTGCGCGGTTCAATTCACAAGCTGTTTTATGCGGAGTTGCCGAAGGGAAAGTATGCCAATATGCACGCCGAAATATTTGAGTTTCACCTAAATATGGACAAAATAAAACAGGTGAAGTTTGAAACGGGGGAGGCGAAAAGAGGCAATTTCACTACTTATGCAATTCGTTTTCTCGACGAACAAAATGAGGCTGCTTTGAGTGCGTTTTTGCAGTGGGGAAAGCCGGGGGAATACGAACCGGGACAGGTGGAAAATTGGCACGAATTGAAGGAAAAATACGGGGATGTTTGGGAACCTGCACCTGTTGAGGCGCTTTAAAAAATAGGTTTTTCCACCTTTGAATTGCATATTGGGGGCGGGTAGGATGCCCAACCCCTACTCCCCACAATCAGAACATTTATTTTCATAAACAGGCAAGATGCCTGTTTATGAAAATGGTATAAAGTAAGATGTTTAACTGATTAGTTGTCTAATTGTTGAATTAATGAACCGCAGAGGGCGCAGAGAACGCAGAGAAGAGATAAAGAAGAGAAAGAAAAGAGAGACAGAAAGTTAGTTGTTTGAATGTAATTGGGTATGAAGGTAATTTGGAGTTTTTGTTTGGCTTTGTTGGTGTTGCTGTCGGGTGGCGTTGCGAGAGCGGGGGTTTTGGGCGATCGCATATCAAGTTTTCCCAATTGGGAAAGCAAGCCTTCTATCGCTGTAGCTAAGGGAGATTTGGTATATCCCGACTGGATGGCCGGCAATTGGAATGTGGCGAGCACTTTGGTGGATTTAGCCGCTCCTTTAGCGCCAAATATTGTCACGCCAGGGTTTGAAAGCAACCGCCAGTATTTGGAGCAGCCGGTCTTATTTAAAGTGCGATTTCAAGCTGAAAAAAATCTTGGGTTAATTTCTAATTATACCTTTAAAAAGGCTCAAAAGATTGTAGCCGATCGCACTTTTAACGGTTTGAATATTGCCAAAGCTTATTTAGGCGATGGTGGCGTACTTTCGGTGAAAGTCGATCCGACCAATCCCAACCGCCAAATTACTGTTTTGAAAGGGGAACGCCAACTAATTTCGATTGTTACCAGTCGGGTAACTGAGACGCCGAATCCTCGCGAGTTTGTGTCTACAGAGATTTCTCAGCAGGTGTTTCGGGGAGAGTCTGATATTTATTTAAACGAGGTGGAAACAACAACCGCTTATCGAGTTGTTGGAGGCGGAGAAAATGGCGATTCAGCGAGTAAAAGAATTGAAGCCGATCAGGTGACAGCGATTTATTTGTCGCCGCAAGACCCGGATTATTTTGCTGCGGGCGGGCATCCTGTGGCTTTGTACCGATATCGCTTGGAGTTGTTACCGGGAGAATAAGCTAAGAAGAACGACAAAAATTAGTGAAATAGTTATAGAGTTCGCGAAATAACGGACATTTTTTCTGGACTTCATTCGGATCGATTGCCATCAATAGCAAAGGTGTATGGTATCCTTTAGAAAAGCGTGCTTTATCGCGATCGACCTCATCTTGAACACTTGAATCAATTAAAGCTTCTGATAGTTTTTCTCGACAGCAATCTCTTTGAGAATCATATTCACTAAATGATTCGGGATTCTCAAAAGAAACTTTTTTTTGTGTACTCAGCCACCAACGCATACGTTCATGTCTGCCTCTAAAATCTGAATGTTTAGCTATTGAATTATTCCAATCAGCAATAATCCAAGCTTCGATTTCCGGCGCGGCAAACCCAACAATTTTTTTTATGTCAGCACATTCTGGTATTTTTGATATCTCGTCTTCTAATATTTTCTCTATTTTCTTTTTTTCTTCCTGAGAATCGCGACAATCCAAATCGTCAAAAACTAAAATCAGGTCGCATTTATTTGGTTCTGCTTTTAAGGCAATCGGTAATTCTTGCTTTATTTGCTCGATTAAGCTTTGACCTGTTCTTCCATAACTACCTGCTTTATTAGCTTTAGGGCCAGGTTTTCTAATAACCGGTGTTTTTCGTTCAAATCTACACCCAGGAAAAGTTTTGTCTAAAAAAGGAAAGAATCCTCTAACCTCAGCGTCACCACCTCCAGAGTAAACCCACACTACCATGGCCATCCTCCAATGCTAGGATCGCCAACACGATATAAGTCACCTAATTCCCATCCCTCTTCAAGTTTTGGCTCCAGCAGTTCTTTTGAAAGAGATTTGACTGAGAAATGGGTTCTATTTTCGGAATAAAAACAAAGAACATTCTCTAAACAATCAGTAAAGTGATCTAAAAGGTCGGGACTATGTGTGGTAATAATTATCTGAGTTTTTGTCGCAGCTTTTTTAATCCACTCAGCTAAAATTGGCATCCACGATACGTGCAATCCTAATTCCGGTTCATCAATAACTATCAAAGAAGGAAGAAGTGGAGAATGTAAAATAGTTGCCCAACAAAGCATCCTCACAGTTCCATCTGACATTTCATTAAGGTAAAATGCTTCTTCTTTGATATCTTCAAAATACCATTGTACAGTGAGAGTTAGGCGACCAAAACGTACAGGTTTAATGCGACGAGTTTTTGGCAGGATTGATTTCATCGCCTCGTTCAGACTATCTTCAAAGTCGATATTTTGGCTTAAATTATCCAAAACTAAGGGCAGATTATCTCCAGATGCAGATAGGTAAATATCACTTCCACCTATTATAGGTTGTGCGATTCTAATAGAATTCAAATTCATGTTATTGGCATTATAAAATTGCCATTGTGAAATAAATCCAATTAATTCTCTTCTAATTTTGTAAACAGGTGTATTTTCTGGTGCTAATTGACTATTTTCAAGCAGTGTCGGAATTGTCAACAAACCCAAAGAATTTGTAGGAATGTTATCTAAAGTTTCAAAATGAGTTGGCTCTTGACCGGGAGAATTGTAAACAGATAAAACTCCTTGCCCTAATTCTCTGTTATGCAATTTATAGTAATAGAAAGGTGGCTTGGTGGAAGTTCCCTGCAAATCTTCTCCGCCATATAGATATTCTTCAGAAATGCTCGCCCTTACTTTTTGTCGATCGGTATAAAGTTTGAAATCAAGAATTGCGCTGTCTTTTTGAAGATTACCAGTTTGGTTAATTTGCGAAAAACAGCAAGCTATACTGACCTTTGCCGGACTTTCAACATTGACATCTAAGATTCTATCACCGCCAAATTTAGAAATAGCATCCTCAAAACTACTCACGCCCCGATTTTCGTCGGGAATAGCTATTAGGCAATCTTTTAAAAATTTTAAACAACTAATAAAATTGCTTTTGCCTGAACCGTTTGAGCCGATAAATATATTAAGGTTGTTTAAATTTACAGAGGGATCTAACTGTAGATTTTTATAATTCTTGGTTGTCAAAAATCGAATAATTGGTTGATTCATACGATCGCTCTGGTTATACTTCAGAAAGTTAGGGCAGGCAAGATGCCTACCCTACAAAGGTAAAAAAATATTTTTTTACCTTTTCACTCTCGATTTTCTGATTAGCCGTTACTGAACAAACTTCTTGAATGCGAGTGTCACGTTGTGGCCGCCAAATCCAAAAGAATTCGACAGCGCCACATCAACTTTTAGATCGCGGCTTGTATGAGGAACATAGTCTAAATCGCACTCAGGATCGGGATTTTCCAGATTAATTGTCGGCGGGATTTTGTCATTGGCGATCGCCATTACCGTCGCCACCGCTTCAATTCCCCCAGAACCGCCCAAAAGATGACCGGTCATCGACTTGGTAGAACTAATTGCTACTTTGTAAGCGTGATCTCCCAAAACCTTCTTAATCGCTTTCGTTTCCGTAGAATCGTTGGGAAGCGTGCTCGTGCCGTGAGCGTTGATATAGCTCACTTGATCCGGCGTCAAACCCCCATCTTTGAGCGCTAAAGCCATTGCTCGCGATGCACCTTCGCCCCCGGGTACTGGGGAAGTCATGTGATAGGCATCGCAAGTTAAACCGTAGCCGACGATTTCTGCGTAAATCCTCGCGCCACGCGCCAGAGCGTGTTCCATTTCTTCTAGAATCAGAATGCCAGCACCTTCGCCGACGACAAAACCATCACGATCGCGATCGAACGGACGAGAAGCATGAGTCGGGTCATCGTTGCGAGTCGAAAGCGCCCTCGCCGCAGCAAAACCAGCCACGCACAAAGGTGTCACCGCAGCTTCCGTACCGCCGCAAATCATGGCTTGCGCGTAACCCCCCTGAACTAGGCGAAACGCATCACCTACCGCATTCGATCCGGCAGCGCAGGCCGTCACCGTGCAAGAGTTCGGTCCCTTAGCACCCGTTTGAATCGCCGTCAGGCCCGCGGCCATATTCGCAATCATCATGGGAATCATAAACGGGCTGCATCGATCGGGGCCGCGATTCAGATATATCTCTTGCTGGTCTTCCAAAACCTTCAGGCCGCCAATGCCAGTGCCAAGAATGACACCCACCTGTTCTGCGTTCAGGTCGTTAATCTCAAACTTCGCATCAGCAACAGCTTGTTTGCTCGCTGACACCCCAAATTGAGCAAAGCGATCCATCCGCTTTGCTTCCTTGCGCTCTAAATAGTCGTGTGGGTCGTAACCCTTCACCTCTGCGGCAAAGCGGCAGTCGTGCCGCGACGCGTCGAATAAGGTGATCGGGCCTATACCATTCTTCCCGGCAAGCAACCCGTCCCAATACTCGGACAAGGTATTGCCGATGGGTGTAATCGCGCCGAGACCCGTGATAACAACGCGCTTACGCTCTAAATTTGTCATGATTTCAGTTTCAAAAAATTAAACACCCAGAACGCAGAACAAAAGAGGAGTTTCCAGTTTTCTAACTTCTCTCCTCTTAGGGGAAAAGACAGGTATTTTATGCTTTTGGAGCTGCAAGTTGGCTGCTGATGAAATCTACAGAAGCTTGAACCGTAGTAATTCCTTCGGCTGCTTCGTCGGGAATTTCAATATCAAACTCTTCTTCCAAGGCCATGACCAGCTCTACAGTATCTAAGGAATCTGCTCCTAAATCGTTAGCAAAGTTGGCTTCGGGCTTGACTTCGCTCGGATCGACTTCCAATTGCTCTGCCACAATTTTCTTGACTCTAGCAAAAATGTCGTCTTGGCTCATAACATCGTCTCCTCATTGGTTGCTGCGTATCTAATCTTATCCGAAAGGGGGATCTGCAGGAGAAAGGCTGGCCGCTTTTCTAAGTGACACGGGCCAGCGACAATTGGGACGCGGACGATCGCAGTAACTCTACGACTAAGGCAAAAAAACGCAAATAGCCCAAAATCAATCATCTCGTTTAGCCACCTGATAACGTTGAGGAACCGGATTTTTGGTCGATGGTGCGTCAGTCTTCAACTCAAAATGCTTGAGAAAAGCTGACAATTGGCTCCTAGCTAGGCGGTGATACGTTAATTATAAAGAGGGAAAACTAAGCAGGAAGCCTCCCGACTTCGATCGCTCAAGTTTCTTTTCCCGAACCTTGTGTCTCCAGCAGAAACGACTATGCCATCCCAAACTCTCAGATATGCTTACTTTCCCGGTTGCGTTGCCCAAGGGGCGGCCCGCGAACTTTACTTGTCTACAATGGCGCTAACTCAAGCGTTGGGGATTGAACTGGTGGAACTCAAAAAAGCTTCCTGCTGCGGTTCTGGCACTTTCAAGGAAGATTCGCAGTTACTCGAAGATACTGTCAACGCTCGCAATATTGCTTTGGCTGAGGAACTGAATCTGCCTTTGCTGACCCATTGCAGCACTTGTCAAGGGGTAATCGGTCATGTGGACGATCGCCTCAAGGAATCTCAGAAAACCGATCCCAACTACATAGAAAAAGTCAATGGTTTACTAAAAAAACAAGGCTGTTCGCCTTATCAAGGCAGTACCGAGGTGAAACATCTCTTGTGGGCGATCGTTGTAGATTACGGGCTCGACGAGGTGCAGAAGCGAGTCACCCGCAAGCTTTCGGGTTTGAAGTGCGCGTCTTTTTACGGGTGCTACCTGCTGCGAGCTCAGGATAAGCTGCTTTACGATGACCCGCACCAACCCGAATCGATGGAAAATGTGTTTCGGGCGATCGGGGCAACTCCGGTTTACTATCGAGGCCGGACGCAGTGCTGCGGCTGGCCGTTGGCGAGTTATGCCACTAACCAATCTTTTCAGATGGCAGGCAAACATATTCAAGATGCTATTGACAATGGGGCTGATTGTATGGTAACGCCTTGTCCGCTTTGTCATTTAAATTTGGATTCGCGGCAGCCGGAGGTGGAAAAAGTAATCGGGCGCAAGTTGGGTTTGCCGGTGCTGCATTTGTCGCAATTGGTGGCTTTGGCTTTGGGTGTGGAGCCAAAAAAACTAGGGCTCGATCGACATATCGTGTCAACTAAGCCCGTGTTAGAAAAATTAGGCTTTTAGTCGATCGATTTGCGCGGCTTTGTAGTAAAGACTTTACTCCTTTCTAATATCAAATCCCGTTAGAGCGGAATTATACCCGAGTGCTAGCGGGAAGCTCGATCGCGCTCATACACTCTTGAGTTGATAGAAGATACCGTCCACAATTTGTCGTTTTGTCCCCAGAGGTGGTCTAGTCTTCTTCTTGTGGGGCAGCAATCGCGCTGCGGAGTTATCACCCGTTGTCGGTGAAGTTACTCGACAATGCCATTTATTTCTGATCTTAGCTCGTCATCAGAGAGCCCAAATGGGTTCTTTAAGCTATTGACACCACCAAAAGATGAAGCGGTCTAACGACGGGGGCTTCAGCGAACGGCGTTGCACGGTGGCTACACCACTGATAACCGATGCCTCAGTTCCTTTGCCAGCCATTGTTAGACTGCGATCACTCTCTTCGCATTCCATAGCCCGGATCTACACTCCAAAGCAAGTGTGGTGGTTGGTAGGTTAATATGCAGACAACAGAAACAAAAGTTGTATACAATTACACAAAATAGTTTTTTAAGAGTTCCTAACTGCCTAGTTATGGATAAGGAATCAGCAATGAAACGAAACCCAGTAAATCTCACACGTTCGGTATTCCTATGGGCAATGCTAGGAATCATTTGTGGTTTGTTTGCTGCAAGTTATTGGATATTTTTGTCTTACATGATGGTTGGATTTGAATATTTTAGTGGACTTTCTCTACTAATCATCATGCCGCTTGCCGGCTTGCTCATCGGTTTGCTCATTCATTGGCTGGGAAATCCTGGCGAAATAGGGTTGATTATTGACAATATTCATCTCAATGGCGGGCGGTTACCAATGAACGAGAATCCTTCGATGATTCTGTCGTCGCTAATCAGTATTGCAAGTGGAGGCAGTGCTGGTCCAGAAGCACCAATGGTGCAAGTCACAGGTTCAATTGGTACGTGGTTGGCCGATCGCTTTCAATTGGGTGGAGAGGCACTACGAACTTTGAGTATTGCTGGCATGGCATCTGGTTTTACAGTTTTGTTCGGCGCTCCATTGGGTGGTACTTTTTTTGCTTTAGAAATCCTGCATCATCAGAATGTTGTGGAGTATTTTGAAGCAATATTACCTGCGGTTGTGGCAAGTTGTGCAAGTTACACCATCTTTGTAGCAATTACCCAGCTAGGAATTGGTCCTACCTGGCATTTTCCTCAATACAATGTGGACAGTCTTTATGACTTTGGCGCAGCGATTGCTTATGGAATCGTAGGTGCGCTCATGGGGTGGTTTTTTATCGCTGTATTTCGCACTGTTGGTCGCTTGTTTGATTCAATACCCAGCCCAATCTATGTGCGAACTACTTTAGCCGGGCTAGCACTTGGTGTGTTATCAGCTTTATTTCCGCTCACTCGTTTCTTTGGTGAACATCAAATTGAAAAAATTGTTGAGGGCAACTTTTCTTTGGGAGTTGTCTTAACTTTAGTTATTGCTAAAGTGTTTGCCATTAGTACGACCGTAAATGGAGGCTGGCGGGGGGGGATTATCATCCCACTGTTTTTTATAGGAGCCTGTTTAGGAAAGGCAATCGCTATCATTAGTCCCGCCTCCAACGAGACTTTGGCAATGATTTGTGTAATGGCTGCTCTGAATTCAACAGTTACTCGCACTCCAATTAGTACAACTCTGCTACTCGCCAAGTTGACAGGATTCAGCACTTTTACACCGATTCTCTTCGCTAGTCTTGTGGGTTTCTTTTTGGCTCCCCGATCTCCCTTCATTAGCTCACAGCGTAAAGTTGATTAACAAACGGCTAGAATTCCTCTAATAACTCCGTGTCGCGGTGAAAAATACGTGCATTTTGCGAGTATCGGCTCTAAAGGCTTCTGCCATTACAAATGCACCAATGGCATCAAACAACATCTATAGCAATCCGATCTGAGTCTCACAACACAACGCCCTCTTGTATTCCTAGACTTCTTGTATAGCAATACTTTCAGATTTTACATATCTAGAAAATCACTTAGGATTGCTATAGCCGTTGATACCAGTCAGCTTGCCGTTTTTTATCCATTGCACAAAAGCCAGTGTGTCCGATGACTGTGGCTTGATTGAAATGTTGAGTCACAACCTCGATTATTTTCACACTCGGGCCCGTCAATATTCCGAAGATTACCATTCTGCAAGGGTAAGGGGTATCACCCGGATAAGATCATCGCAGTTTGGTCAAGAACTTTGAGCCCACTCTCACCAATCCTACTGCTAAACTCAATTTGTATTTAATCAGGCTGATGCTCAAACGGTTGGCGAATGATAGAGATCCCAAAGGGGTTCTATAAGACTCCCAGGGTGAATAACTGTGAAGTTTTGTCGCTTTTTCGCGAAGTGCTTCCAGGCACTGCGGTAGACTAACCTTTAATTCTCTGTGCAGGCTATAGCGGTGGCACCTCACCGTCAAATCTGTTAATTCGCAGAGGCAGCAAATTTTTAGTGACTCGTTGGGAGCCTTTATTCAATGTCTCATTCAGTCAAAATTTACGATACTTGCATCGGCTGCACTCAATGCGTCCGCGCTTGTCCGACTGACGTTTTGGAGATGGTGCCCTGGGATGGCTGCAAAGCAGCTCAGATTGCCTCCTCTCCCCGCACCGAAGACTGTGTAGGCTGCAAGCGGTGCGAAACTGCTTGCCCCACCGATTTTCTGAGCATCCGGGTTTACCTGGGAGCAGAAACCACTCGCAGTATGGGTCTAGCCTACTAAATATCGATCGACACGCCGATCGAAATTACGGGTACAAGAGAGGGGGCAATTTAATCGCCCCCTCTTTTTTGTAGCGGAATCGGCATTCGGGGGCCGGAAGAAGGTAAAAATGATAAAACTTGAGTTTTATTGCGATCGCTAAGCAGGAGTAGTACGTTAAATGTGCGGAATCGTTGGCTATATCGGCACGCAAGCAGCAAGCGAGATTTTGCTAGCAGGATTGGAGAAACTAGAATATCGGGGCTACGATTCAGCGGGCCTCGCTACCATCTCGGAAGGACAAATTACCTGCATCCGAGCCAAGGGCAAATTGCACAACCTCAGGGAAAAGTTAGCAGAGATAGACTCTCCGGCTCCCATCGGCATTGGACACACCCGCTGGGCAACTCACGGCAAACCAGAGGAATATAACGCTCACCCTCACATGGATAATAACGGGCGAATTGCGGTAGTTCAAAATGGAATTGTCGAAAATTATCGGGAGTTGCGGAAAGAATTGAAAGCAAAGGGACATAAATTTGTCTCGGATACCGATACAGAAGTGATTCCTCATTTAATAGGTGAATTTTTGAAAGAAGCAAGAAGGGAGAACGAAGACGGAAAATATAAAACAACCGAGAAAATTGCTGATTTATCGTTTTTGGAAACTGTTTTAAAGGCGGTAAATAAATTAGAAGGAGCTTTTGCGATCGCCGTTATCTGTGCAGATTTTCCCGAGGAAATAATTGTCGCCAGACAGCAAGCTCCTTTGGTGATTGGCTTTGGTGCTGGCGAATTTTTCTGCGCTTCCGACACGCCGGCTTTAGTATCTCACACCCGCACTGTTTTGTCTCTAGAAAATGGTGAATTGGCAAGGCTAACTCCGATGGGAGTAGAAGTTTACAGCTTTGCAGGAGAAAGGCTCAAAAAAAGCCCGCGCATCCTTGGTTGGAGTCCAGTTTTAGTCGAAAAACAAGGCTTCAAACACTTCATGCACAAGGAGATTTATGAACAGCCAGCCGTAGTCAGAGCTTGTCTGGAGGCTTATTTAGACAGCGATTGGCAGCCAGGAAATCCGCGCTCTCCCATCAATCTCAACTTGCCCAATGAACTTTGCGCCGATGTCGAACAAATTTCAATTCTCGCCTGCGGAACGAGCTGGCACGCCTCGCTAATCGGCAAATATTTGTTGGAACAATTAGCTAATATTCCCACTGCCGTGCAGTACGCTTCGGAGTACCGCTACGCACCGCCACCGCTGACAGCAAATACTTTAACTATTGGGGTAACACAGTCGGGAGAAACGGCGGACACGCTGGCTGCTTTGGGGATGGAACAGCAGCGCCGCGCGGGTTTTACTGATAAATTCCGGGCGAGAATGTTAGGGATTACTAACAGGACTGAAAGTTCGATCGCCCACATGATGCCGCACGTGATCAATACCCACGCTGGTATAGAAATCGGCGTTGCTGCGACTAAAACTTTTGTCACTCAGTTGATGGCATTTTATTTCTTAGCTTTGGATTTGGCGCACCAGCGACAAACAATTAGCACTGAGAGATTGGCAGAAATTATTACTGGTTTGCGCCAGTTACCGACAGAAATTGAGAAGTATTTGGAGATTCAAGAACAGTATGTCGAGGAATTGTCCCACCAGTTTACAGACACACAAGATTTTATCTTTTTGGGGCGGGGAATTAACTTTCCAATTGCTTTGGAAGGGGCGCTGAAACTGAAGGAAATTAGCTACATTCACGCTGAAGGATATCCGGCGGGAGAGATGAAACACGGCCCGATCGCCCTTTTGGATGCTAAAGTGCCTGTAGTGGCGATCGCCATGCCCGGTAGCGTCTACGAAAAAGTGCTTTCCAACGCTCAAGAAGCGAAGGCGCGTGACGCCCGTTTAATTGGGGTTACGCCGAAGCAAGGTGTGGCGGAAGCCGAGATTTTTGACTACATTTTGCCGGTGCCTTTGGTGGATGAATTGTTGTCGCCGATTGTGACAGTGATTCCGCTGCAATTGTTGGCTTATCACATTGCGGCGCGTCGGGGTTTGGATGTGGATCAGCCACGAAATTTGGCGAAGTCGGTGACGGTGGAGTAAAGGAAGGAAGAGGGAAGAGGGAAGAGGGAAGAAGGAAGAGGGAAGATTAATTACTGAATTTCTCATTCCCAATGCCCAATGCCCAATTCCCAATACCCAATGCCAATTCCTCAACTCAAAACTATTCCCCCTCGCACACACCCCAAATCGCCGCCAACAGCACCCAGCTTGTAGTATTGAGTCGAAAATCAAACAGCGTCACATCTACAGTGTTAAAAAGCGTACAGGCGGCGAAGGCTAATAAATAACTGAAAAAAATTAGGCGATCGGCCGCTCTTAAATCTTGACAAACCACCTGACTTTTGCTATTGATTATATATTTTTGATTGCTCGCTAAAGCATTTTCCGCTACATCCTGTGTTGCTATTTGCTCGTGTTTGATATCTGCCGAAAAAAGTGGCCAATTCGCCAGCAGGAAAACACCCCTAGCCAAAACCCAACCAACTAAACCAAACAAAAAAAGCGTTGCGGGTATTCCCGTTTCCGCAGTCAACATCAGTATCAAACTGTGAGGATGACCGAGCCATTCTTGCATCTGAGCTTGATAGAGAGGCGTAAAATTTCGCAATCCCCAACCAGTCCAAGGACGCTGCTGAGTCATCGACCAAGCAAATTCCCACTGAGTTTTTCTCAAAGTAGCAGTCGGTCGATTTGGGAACATCTCGTCGGTGAGTCTAGCCCAAAAGAAAGCGGGGACAATTATTCGCAAATAGTGCCGTAAAGGTTCCGGGCCAAAAGCAGACAAAAAAACTGTGCTAGCCACGGTACAAACCGCAGCTAATAATTTTTTATAACCCGCATAAAGTGCAAAAGCCAAAACGGCCAAAACTACCAGCCCCCAAGCATTGCGAGAATTAGTAAAAATTAAAGCAACAGCATTTCCGATCACTGCAAAACTTAAAAATAGGAAGCGGTAATTGGGAAGCGGTAATTGGAAAGCGGTAATTGGGAATTGGGAATTGGGAATCGGTAATTGGGAATTGGTAATTTGCAGTTCATTAATTATTGCCTTCTGCCTTCTGCCTTCTGCCTTCTGCCTTCTGCCTTCTGCCATCCACAGTCCCATTGCTAAAATAAAAGCAATTGTCAGATAGCAAGCTAAAATATTTGCGTACATAAATACAGAAGCCATGCGGCCGGGGGGATTGCCTTTGGGTTCGAGTACCCAGCCAAAAACAGGCTGCAATTGATCGATGCCGCTCCAACCTAAAAATTGCTGTCCCAGGCCTAAAATTATGACTGGAATTGAACTAATTACAATCATCCAAGACAATTGTCGCAATTGAGCCAGAGTTTGAATTAAACTGCTGAAAGCGGCAAACAATATAAAGAACGGCAAGAAATTGTACAACCCTATAAAAGCCGCAATGCGGTTGTGGGCAAAAACCGCTGTGATGACTAGCAGCGCGCTCAGAATCGCAAAGCCCCTATTCAGCGGGCGGCGACTAATTTGACGGAACTTTTGCTTGCAAGTGCCGGCCAATCCCAGGAATAAAGCTAAAGCTCCCAAAATGGGAATTAAGGGAAAAATCAGCATCCCCACTTGGGCGAAATTCCAAGGAATTTGCAGGCGGGGATCAGGATGTTTTTGGAGGCGAGATTTGAGATTTTCGGCTGTCAGTTTGGCAGCTAATTTCAACCGATTTTTGATATTCACCCATACTCCCAATCTCAAATTTAAAATCTACAATCTACCATCGTTAAGCTAGTTCCCAAACGCATTCCGATCGCGTCAGGCGTATTTGAGCTAGGGCAAAAATGGTCGGGATAATGCGGCCGTAGTTTGTGGAAATCGATCGCCAACCCAAATCCGCTAAAAACCAAGTCCACATCACCGGGCCGACCAACGAAAATACGCTCCGCGTTGCACCGTAACGAGCCGCACTCACCGCCATACCGCGCCGCGCCGTCTGAATTGCGACATAATTTTGAAACTGGGTTGCTGCAGTTGCAGTGCCTGCAAGCACTCCTTGTTTTGCCATTTGATAGGTGGCAAAATGCAGCGCAAATTGATTTGCCATTAGTTTGAGCAGCATTGGTTTTAAGATGGAACTAACAGCTAAAGCGCTGCCGCCTTTGAACAGTAAACCCAGCGGGTCTTTTTCAGCAGAAATTGGCAGGGGTTCTGAGAGTTTTGAATCAACGATCGCTCGCTGTACGCGCAGTGTCAGCGCTTGCTGTTCATCTGCCGGCAAACGCTTCCACGCGCGGCCCATTAAGTGCAGAAATACTTCAGCCTCTAAGTCGGTGGTTGACAACTGTTTGGGATAAGGGATTTTGAGATAGCGACAAACTTGAATTAGTGCTTGTCTGTAAGTTACTTGTTCGGTTCGCCCTCTGAGTACCGTCAACCCGTCGGCTGCAAGATAGCGAAACCGCTGTTCTACTGCGTCGAGCCATGCTTGGCGATCGCGACTTTGTACATCTATCGGTGCGGGGGTTTGCACGTAATCTAAAGGGTTAAACTTGCGGCTGAACAGAAGTTCTGTTAGTTGCTGCAATTCTTCTTCTGTTGTCAATTCGAGTGCTGCTCTGAGTTCGTCCAAAATTTTGCCCTCCCCTATTCGATTTTAGATTTTAGATTTTAGATTTTAGATTGCTGCTGGTTCACAACCATTAGGATTTAGGATTTACCTACAGTGGCATTTTTTGATCGGGTCTTAATCATGGATTCGTGCTGTCCTTTATTCTACTACTTGGTGCAGGGCGATGGCGTCGGGCCCGGCAAGCTACGGCTCTTTTGAGTCATCGGTAAGGTACAAATTCAGCTTGCAACCTTTAAGCTGATGTTTAGATTCACAAGGCTGACTGATTGATTATGTTCGATGTTGCGGTGATTGGTGCGGGTATGGCGGGGCTCAGTTGCGCTCAACGGTTGCGCCAAGCTGGTTATTCTGTGGCGGTTGTTGAGAAATCTCGCGGCGTGGGGGGACGTGTGGCTACCCGCCGTGTACAGGGTACTCGGGCTGATCACGGGGCGCGGTATCTCGAACCGCAGGGGGATGCGGTGCAGGGGTTAATTGACGTTTTGGTCGATCGGCACATCCTCAAACTCTGGACTGATACTGTCTGGGAATTCAGACAGGGGAAACTTTCTGCTATTGCTAGTTCTTGTTATGTCGCACCTGCGGGTATGAATGCTATCGGTAAGTATCTGGCGGAGGGTGTAGAAATTTGGTTGGGCCGCCGCGTACAAGCTATTTCTACTACAGATAACCAAATGTGGCATCTTTCCCTAGAAGTTACTGACAGCAATTTAGAGATACCTCAAGAATTGATTGCTAAGGCTGTGGTTGTGGCAATTCCGGCTCCTCAAGCTTTAATGTTTTTGAATCCGGAAATTGGTTTGAAATCTGATTTTTTTGACAAATTGCGTTCTGTGGAGTACGACCCTTGCATTACGGTTATGGCTGGCTATTCTGCGACAAAACAGCAAGATTTAAGTAATCTAAATCCGCCGTGGAAATGTGTTTCTTTTCCCGATAATTCTGATTTAGCTTGGGTTGGTTTGGACAGCAGCAAACGGCTCGATCCGCAGCAGCCGGTGTTTGTGTTTCACAGCAGCCCAAATTTGGCAGAACGCTATTTACAAGCTGCTGATTTGGAAACTGTTGGTCAAGAATTGCTTTCGATAGCTTCTGAATATTTAATCCCTTGGCTGAAACAGCCGGAATGGTTGCAGGTTCACCGCTGGCGGTATGCTTTTTGTCGAAATCCTTTGCCTCTTTCTTGTTTGGCTGCTGGGGGGACTTTGCCGCTGGTTTGTGCGGGGGATTTGTGCGGGGAAGGCCAAATAGAAGCTGCTTTGCGATCGGGTTTGGCGGCTGCTAATTGGGTGAATTCTCAGTTGCAGAATTGGCCGTTAGATTCAAACCTAAATTGGTAATATGGCTAAAATTAATGTATCGATTTTGCCTCTAACGCTATGATTGCCATCCCGTCTGGCTTTAGCCCCGAAGATTACCTTACGCTCGAACGTGATAATACCGTCCGGCATGAATATCGGCGCAGGTGTACGCGATGGCGGGAGGTAGCGATGACCACAGCCTTTGGAGTAGCCACCCTTTATCCCAATCGCTGCACCTCTTCCACCGACAGAGAAAGCGCCTGGGCAACTTGTTCGACGGTTAAACCCATTGCCAGTAGTTGGGGGATGGCATCTCGTTGTGTTTGCTCGACGCGATCGACTCGCGATCAAACTGATGCTCTGTTATAGCCTAGCCATTGTCGATCGATTTGTGGTCATGAATCTGATAAGTCGCCTGCAACTTGTCTCTCTAGCTGTTACGATCCAGTAGATACATGGAAAAAGCTAGTCTAATTATATGACTCAGTTAACCAGCGAACTTTCTGAGCGACTCAAGTCCGGTCCTGCGTTTCTACTATTAGGTCAAAATTATCTAAAGCTAGAGTCGGGCAGAGATCCTTTTCTATCCGAGATCCTACGTAAGTAAGTAGTCAAACAAAATTAATTACACAAACAACTAATATGATATAATAAAAAATATCAAGTTGTGTTCAAAGAA